>JAIRWY010000022.1 GCA_031268675.1 Candidatus Ancillula glyptotermitis
AGGCATAGAAGCATCAAAGCATACTCCTGAATATGACCAAGCGTATGATGGTGATAATGGTTGTTCAAAGACTGGCGAAACTAGTTTCTATGATGGACTGAATGTGGATGCTTCAAGAAATAATCAAATTGGGCAACTACGTACGAAGATAAGAGAAATGGCAACTGACGATTCACAATTTACACCAAAAATAAATGAATGGTCAGAATGTATGAAACAAAAAGGATTCAATCTTGACTTTTTGCCAGATTCTAAAAAGGGTAGGGACGGAGGATTTAAATCCGGGAATCCAGCTTATGGTAAAAACAATACACTCCTAGCCACCGCAGATGCAGAATGTAAACAGCAAACTGGATTTATAGAAGAGTGGCACAAAGTACTAGACACAGTTGAAGAACGAGAACTCAAAAACAACTTGCCAATATTTGAAGCAGAAAAGGCATATACCGATTCCATGATAAACCGAGCAAATGAGATAATAGAGAAGTACGGCAATGAGTTCAAGTAACTTCAGTATAAGATGTGGTATAATGTAGGTATGACTGATATGAATTTAAGCAGTAAACTAAGTGTGTGGAAAAAACAACGGCAAGCGAAAGGCTCTGGTAGAAAAAATTGGCTGGTGTTACTTTTGGTGGTTGCTGTTCTATCCGCAGGTTTAGGTGCCGCTGCAAGTTTTCTCATCATCTCTCCTGAGCAACAGAAAATGCAGACTGCTTCTCCTAAGCCCACACTAATTACTAGTCCAGTTCAGTTGAAGAAAATAGAGAACACTGTTATTACGCGCGGAACTATCAAGCCAACAGAATCGTACTATATCGGATATGGTCAGATGTTGAAAACTGGGTCAACCGATAAACCTGGTAGTGGTGAAATCTTGACCAGTGTTGCAGTAAAAGTTGGAGATGAGATAAATGCAGGTACTGTTTTAGCAGATGTGAACGAGAAACCTGTTATTGTAATGCAAGGTGATATTACGATGTACAGGGATATCCATCCAGGCATTGAAGGTACGGATGTTAAACAACTTCAAGAAAATTTAAGAAACTTGGGCTTTTACCATGGTGCTATAAGTGGAGTTTATAATTCTGCAACTTGGAGTGCAGTTGAACAGTTTTATAAGAACAAGGGGTATAAGCCTGATATGCTAGACGTTCCTACAACTCCCGAGCAACAAAAGGCAGATCCTAATGTACAACCGACGAAAGCTCCTATTGTTCCTAAAACGCAACTACAGTTTATTAAACAAGCTCCGTGTCACGTTTCTAGTGTTGCAAGCGATGTTGGCTTTGGTGTTCCAGAAGTGGTTGCTATTTTAACACCTACTGCACTAGAAGTTCAAGCAAGCGTTCCTAGCAATCAAGAGGCACTTATACATAAAGGAGATGCTGTTTCTCTGTATTTGTCTGATGCAAATGTTGTTCCCGGAAAAGTTGGAGATAAAACTGCAGCAAAAGATGGCGATAAGGATTCAGGAGCTGCTAATTTTACGCTAATTCCAGACCAAGCAATCCCGTTTGATATGACAGATAAAGATATTAAAGTTACGTTCACAACTGCTAGCACTGCAGATAAGGTGTTTACAGTTCCACTTGGTGCAATTTCTTCAGATGCATCAGGTACTACTTATATAAACTTGGTTGGCGACAATGATGCAATTACACGCGTGAATGCAAAAACTGGCGTTTCTGGAAATGGAGAAGTTCAAATTACTCCTGATACAGAAAACGTTGTAAAAGAAGGTAGTCGTGTTCTCATTGGACAGTGAGTTTGAAAAAAATCGCAAGTTAATCAATGAAACAATTGATGATCTATATAGTAGTTTAACTAGTAGATCGCTCAGCAGATTGCATAGAAATGCAGATAATGAAGCTAATATACCCAACCTAAAAGATGAGACAAAATGCGAGGTAAAAGGCGAGACGAAAGATAAGACAAGTAGTGAACCGTTGTATTATCAAGAAGAAGAAAATGCTGAAAAGATTGTAGAAGAGCAAATTGGAGCGCTTTTTACTGATGAAGTTGAAGTTAATGAGCTAGGTGAAGATTTTACTTCGGAATCAGATAGACCACCTAAAGTAGTTGAAGCAAGTGAGGTATTCGCACAAAATAGTTCGTTAATTGTACTAAATGATGTGCGGAAGATCTACAATGTAGATACTGAACAACCAGTGCATGCATTAAAAAGTGTGAATATAACCATCTTTGATGGTGAATTTGTATCAATTGTTGGCGAATCTGGTTCTGGGAAATCTACGCTTCTAAATATTTTAGGGCTACTTGATACGTCAACTTCTGGTGAATATATTTTAGATGGCATAATTACTAATAACTTGAAGGTTGATGAAAAGTCAAAACTACGAGGTGAAAAGTTAGGATTTGTATTTCAGAGTTTCCATTTAATCCAGAGCAAGACCGTCCTAGAAAATGTTGCAATTGCTGGTATGTATACTGGGAAAAAGCAATTCATGCGCGTACTTGATGCTCAAAATGCAATTGATATGGTTGGACTAACTCATAGAAAAGATTTTCTACCTGCTAAACTTTCTGGAGGAGAAAAGCAAAGAGTTGCAATTGCAAGGGCGTTGGCAAATAATCCACGAATATTGCTTTGCGATGAGCCAACTGGTAATTTAGATTCAAAAACTGCATCTGAAATTGAAGAAATACTGCAAAATCTGAACAAACAGGGATATACTATTGTGATGGTTACGCATAATAATGAACTAGCAAATCGAACGGACAGAATTATACGAGTAAGCGATGGAGAAGTTATTGGGTAAGAAGAGCATTTTTAAGGACTTACTACTAGAAGCGGTAAATGCAGTTGCGGCAAGTAAAGTACGCACTATTTTAACTATGCTTGGTACGATTTTGGGAGTTAGTTCTTTTATTGCAATTGTTGGTCTTGGAGCAACTGCAAACGGTCAGATTTCCAAAGGATTTAATGAACTACAAGCGACGCATATTACGGTCACAGATAATGAAACCAAATCAGGAAATAATCCAGGTTTTAATTTTCCAGATGATGCAACTTCAAGGCTAAAAGCGCTAAATGGTATAAAAAATGCTGGTGCATATTTTCTTGTGGATTTAAGTTCAGGGAGTCAAAACAATTCAGTTAGCATTGATAAACGACCAGAAATAGATAAACCAGCAAATTCTGGAAGATCGCTTAGTATTTATGCTGCAAATGAAGGAACTTTGCAGTCTGCTGGAGCAAAAATAAAAAGTGGCGTTATGCTAAATGAATATTTTCAACGAGAAAACCAAAATGTTGTAATATTAGGTTGCGTTGCTGCAAAAGTACTTGGAATTAGTTCAGTTGCAACACATCCAACGGTTTTTATTAAGAATACCGCATATTCAGTTATCGGAATTTTAGATGAAGTATCTTCAATTATGTCAGAGTTAAATTCTTCGGTTATTATGCCTATAAATACTGCACTTAAAAACTACGGACCACCTGCTCCTGTGCATGCTGCGCAGATGTTGATAGAAACTGATCTAGGAGCTGCAAAACTTGCATCCATACAAGCACCGTTTGCGCTAAGTCATGAAAAACCCAAGATGTTTGTTTCTTCTGCCCCTCCAGACTGGTCTCATGCAACAGAAGGCGCTGAAAACTCGTTGAATTCATTTCTTGTGGTTCTATCCTTGATGGCTGTGGTTATTGGTGGTGTTGCAATCACAAATACAACACTTGTAAGCGTAATTGAGCGCACAGGAGAAATCGGACTAAGACTTGCTCTTGGGGCTAGAAAAATACACATTGCAATTCAGTTCATCTTAGAATCTGCAATACTTGGTGGAATTGGTAGTGTAATTGGAAATGCACTTGGAATATTAGTTGTACTAATTGGCTCTATTTTACACGGCTGGACCCCAATATTAAACCCCATTTTTCTACTTATAGCACCATTTGCAGGAGTAGTTATAGGCATTATTTCTGGAATTTATCCAGCATACAGAACGACAAAGGTTAACCCTGCTGTTGCATTAAGCGGTGGAGTGTAATAAAAAGTTACAAAATCTTTCTAAAATGCTCCAGACTTTTGGAAAATGTGCTATAATATATAGTATAAATTAATGGTTTAAGTTTAGTAGAAAGATTGTAACTATGACACGCAAAAAACAAGCGATGGACGGTAATACAGCTGCCGCACATATTTCGTATGCATTTACAGAATTTGCAGGTATTTTCCCAATTACGCCCTCTACACCTATGGCTGAGATTGTGGATGAGTGGGCTGCTGGAGATAGGCAAAATCTATTTGGGACTAAAGTAAAGGTACAGGAAATGCAATCTGAGGCTGGTGCTGCAGGAACTGTACATGGCGCACTTAAAGCTGGTGCATTAACAACAACCTATACCGCATCTCAAGGTCTTCTACTTATGATTCCAAACATGTACAAGATTGCTGGTGAGTTATTGCCAACTGTATTCCATGTTTCTGCACGTGCAATCACAACTAATGCTCTAAACATTTTCGGTGATCACTCAGATGTTATGGCAGCAAGACAGACTGGATTTGCAATGCTTGCTGAAAGTTCCGTTCAAGAAGTTATGGATTTATCTGCAGTCGCACATTTAGCTAGTTTTGATAGCAGTATTCCATTCATAAACTTTTTTGATGGATTCCGCACCTCGCATGAAATACAGAAGATTGAGGTCATTGATCAAGATGAACTTCGTCCACTACTCCCCCATGATGCTATTAAGAACTTCCGCAAACGAGCGATGAACCCTGAGCATCCAACGATTTCTGGTACTAATCAGAACCCAGATCTATACTTCCAACAGAGAGAAACTGTTAATAAGCATTATGAAGATGTACCTGCAGTTGTTAAAAAATATATGAACGAGATCAACAAATTACGTGGTACAGATTATGCACTTGTGAATTATATTGGCGCAGAAGATGCAACTGAAGTTGTTGTTTTAATGGGGTCTGGAGCCCAAACTGTTGAGCAGACAGTTAAACATCTAAACAAGAATGGTGCAAAAGTAGGGCTTATAAATATTCACTTATACAGACCATTTCCCGCAGAGGATTTTATTGCTGCACTTCCTAAAACAGTTAAATCACTTGCAGTGCTTGATAGAACAAAAGAACCTGGCGCACAAGGTGATCCATTACTTCTTGATGTGCAATCAGCGCTATTTGAGTCTGAATATAATGGAAAAGTTACTGTAATAGGTGGTCGTTATGGCATAGGCTCAAAAGACTTCGTTCCAAATCAAGTTGTTGCCGTTTTTAATGAACTAGAAAAGCCATATGCAGAGCAAAAGAAGCGGTTTACAGTTGGCATTAAGGATGATATTACAGGCACTTCGCTTGAACTTGGTCAATCACTAGACTTTACAGAAAGTGGTACATTCCAAGGTAAGTTTTGGGGATTTGGATCTGATGGAACAGTTGGTGCGAACAAGAGCGCAATTAAACTAATTGGTAACTATACAGACAAATATGTACAAGGTTATTTTGCCTATGATTCAAAGAAATCTGGTGGTCTAACTGTTTCTCATCTACGCTTTGGTGATAAACCAGTAACATCAACCTATCTAATTACTGCACCTGATTTTATTTCATGCTCAACACAAGCGTATGTAAAGCAGTATCCAGTTGTTCAAGGTCTAAAAAACGGCGGTGTATTCCTACTTAATACCATTTGGAGTGATGAAGACCTAGAAGAGCAGTTGCCAAATTCAATGAAACGATATATTGCTGAAAATAACATCAAATTCTACACAATAAATGCTGTGAAGATTGCACGAGAAGCAGGTTTAGGAGGGCGCACTAATACTGCTATGCAGACCGCGTTCTTTAAGCTAAGTCCAGATATTATGCCATTTACTAAAGCGGTTGAACTTCTAAAAGAAGATGCGCATAAATCTTATGCCAAGAAGTCTATGGTAATTGTTGAAAAGAACCAAGTTGCTATTGATTCTGTTGCTACTGATGATGCAGTTTTGCACCTTGTGAAAATACCAGATAGTTGGAAAACTCTTAAGGAAACTAGCGATTTGCGTTCATTTAATGCGCCGAATACTCCAGGTGTTGAAAATGCAAAATTTGTCAAAAACATCTTAACACCACTTGCACATCAAGAGGGAGATAACTTGAGTGTTAAAGACTTGGTTGATAATGGCATGATTGACGGCACAATGCCTCTGGGAACCGCAGCGGTAGAAAAAAGAGCAGTTGCAACACATGTACCAGAATGGAACAGTTCTAAGTGCATCGGCTGTAATGAATGTGCATTCGTATGTCCACATGCTGCAATTAGACCAATTCTTGTTGATGAAGCAGAGCTTAAAGATGCACCAGATGGTTTCATCACTTCAGAGATTCGAGGTAAGGACGGATTGAGTTACCGTATTCAGGTTTCAGTGGAAGACTGCACTGGTTGTGGGTTATGCTTACAAGCTTGTCCAGTAAACCTAAAAGATCCCACTGATGAAAGTAGACCTCTAAAAGCTGCAGCATTCAAAACACAGACTAAGGAAATTGTTAATTGGGCATTTGCGATGACACTGAAGGAGAAGCTCAATCCAACAAAAGTTAGCACTGTTCGTGGTTCGCAGTTTGAAAAGCCACTACTAGAGTTTTCTGGTGCTTGTGCTGGTTGTGGTGAGACTCCGTATGTTAAACTGTTAACACAACTTTTTGGTGATCGTATGACAATTGCTAATGCAACTGGATGTTCGTCAATTTGGGGAGCAGCAGTTCCAGCAGCACCATTTACAACCAACGAGAAGGGGTTCGGTCCTACATGGTCAAATTCACTGTTTGAAGATAATGCAGAATTTGGACTTGGATTATACCTCGCAAATAAGATTAAACGCGAAGGACTAGTTAAGCTAGCAAAGGACATTCTTAGTCTTGGTGAGAATGGCACTTGTGGAGAAAATGCACTAGCGAATACTGTTCTACCATCTGCGTTAAAAGATGCGCTGAGCAACTGGATAGATGGTATAGACGAGTCTGAAAACAGTCGTGAAAGAGCAGAGGCACTTAAAATTGAACTTGAAGTTGCTGGCGGGGCAAATGCAACAGATCCTGTTATTAAAGAACTCTGGGAAGGGCGCGATCTACTGGCAAAACCTAGCACTTGGATTATAGGTGGTGATGGTTGGGGCTATGACATTGGCTACGGAGGTTTAGATCATGTGCTCTCAAGTGGAGAAGATGTCAACATTCTTGTTATGGATAATGAGGTCTATTCAAACACTGGAGGTCAAGCATCTAAAGCAACTCCAGCAGCAGCAATCGCCAAATTTGCCGCTAGTGGAAAGACTGGAAGCAAGAAGGACTTGGGCGCTATGGCAATCACATATGGAGATGTTTATGTTGCTCAAATTGCATCTGGTGCAAGTTCTGCGCAAACGCTTAAAGCGCTTAAAGAAGCCGAGACATTTAATGGTCCTTCACTGGTAATTGCGTATACACCTTGTATTAACCATGGTTTGGCTGGAGGCATGCATTTAACACTTCAAGAGGCAAAAGAAGCAGTAGATTCTGGATACTGGTCGTTGTATCGCTACGATCCTCGCCTTAAATCCGCAGGTAAGAATCCATTCCAACTTGATTTTAAGAAACCTGATTTCACCAAGACTAAGGAATTCATGTTGAAACAGAACAGGTTCTCTTCACTACAACGAATTCATGGTGAAAATGCAGACAAGTTGTATGAAAAAACTGTTGAAGATGCAAAGGTCCGCTTTGAGCGATATGCAAATCTAGCAGGAGCGAATATTGCCAAATAGTCAAAATCAAGACTTTATATGGGGTTATGGACTAACTACTACTTGCGTAGACAGCAATAGTAATGGCGTTCTACTGGACTCGTGGTTTCCTGAAATTGGAATAGGAACTTTTGAACAAGCGCAAGCAAGTAGTAGTTCTGAAAAAATGTCCAAGACTATGGAAAGACTAGTCAATATTGCAGAAGCTGATAAAACTGCTGATGCAAGGCATGTTGTGCGAGAAGTTCGTTTTATAACTAGCGAAGTTGAAGTTGCGCCAACGACCGCAGAAGATATATATTTGCGACTACATGCGCTATCCATGCGCTTGGTTAAGCCAAATACTGTCAATCTTGATGGGCTGTTTTCTCTGCTGGAGAATGTTGTCTGGACAAATTTTGGACCCTGCTCCCCCAACAACTTTGAGGAAACTAGACTTAAACTTCTTGAACAGCATGGTAGTGTTAATATTCTATCTCTTGATAAAATACCGCGCATGGTTGATTTTGTTGTTCCAAGCGGAGTTCGGATTGCAGATGCAGATCGTGTTAGACTTGGTGCGTACTTAACTCCAGGTACTACTGTTATGCATGAGGGGTTCGTAAACTACAATGCTGGCACAACTGGAACTTCAATGGTTGAGGGGCGAATTTCGCAAGGAGTAGTTGTTGGTGACGGATCTGATATTGGCGGTGGTGCCTCAATTATGGGAACACTTTCAGGCGGCGGAAAGCACAAAATCTCAATAGGTAGACGCTCCTTGTTAGGTGCAAACTCTGGAATTGGAATTTCACTTGGTGATGACTGCATTGTGGAAGCTGGACTCTACATAACCGCTGGCACAAAAGTTGTACTTGATGGAAAAATTTACAAGGGGAAGGAACTTTCTGGTAAAAATGGCTTGTTATTCAGGCGCAATTCACAAACTGGTGCAATTGAAGTAATTCTACGTGAACAAACACCTGGTATTGAACTAAATTCTGCACTACATGCGAACTAGCGCACACTCCAAAAAGCGGTGTAGTTTAAGCCAAGTTGCTTAATTAGCGCGCGCAAAGTGTAGACAGAAACACCAACAACACTGTGGTAATCGCCCGTAATTGATTTTATGAACGCACTACCAAGCGAATCGATTGTAAAACCACCAGCAACTTCTAATGGCTCGCCTATATTTACATACGCCTCAATTTCCGCTTGTGAAATATCGCCGAAGTTAATCTGAGTACTAGTAACCTTACCGCGCTCAAGCACCTCGTTAGAATGCGCTGGAATTAAAATAGCATGATGTCCAGTATGAAGTTGTCCGCTCTTGCCGCTCATTTGCATAATGCGTTCAATAGCAACCTCCCTCGTATGCGGCTTGCCCCAGACATTCTGCTCAAACTCGTACAGAGAATCAAGACCAAGTATTAAGATGTCCTCATTTGACTCGTTGTAATAATTCTGCAATAGTTTTTTTAACACTGATCTTGCTTTTTCTTGTGCCAAAATGGACACTTGCGAAACTGCATCATGCATTAAATTTGCAGGCATAGAATTAACAACAGCATTTTCATCAACTTCTGACACGAAAACCTCTGGATTTAATCCAGCCTCGCGCAATAACTTCAACCTCGCAGAAGAGGCAGATGCAAGAATAAAACGAACAGGATTCGTATGCGCACTTAATTGTTGACTATACATCATCTATGCGATTCTAGCTCCTTTTTCTTGTTTTATTACCTCTTTTGCACGCTCAAGTTGATCTGAGGTAACCTGAGCAGTCAACTCTGGTAAAAATACAACACTTAAAAACTTCTTGGAATTAGCAAGTTCTTGTATACCAGCAATTACCGCGCCTTGAGAAAGCGTTCCACACACGAATACGCGCTTTACACGATTTATTCTAAGACCTTCTATTAGTCCAACTGGAACAGTCTTCCCCTTTTTCTTGAATAGTACAACACCATTAAAAATAGAAGAAGCTCTATTAACAGAAGTGGAATCCAGATAAACCTCTTCAATTTTGTAATTATTCAAGTTATTGGCAAGTTCAGGAACTAAATCGTAGTCGTTGTCAGTTAAAAGGTTTTTTGTGACAAATATGTGCCTGAAATCTTCCGCATGCTGTTTCAAATACTTTTCCAACTTTGCCGAAATTTCCAAGTGATCGCCAGGTAGATTCTCTTGCATGTCAATAATTATGAGTGCTCGTTTTCCACGAACTATTTTGATGACTACCAAAAACAATATTAAAACAACTATGATTATAAATGCTATGCCTCCAATTAATGCTTCTTTTCTCCACTTCTCAAAAAACTTTTCTAGTGGAGTTTTCGCAACAGAGTAAATCGTAGCTGTATTTAATCCATTACCATTGGATCCAAGTGTGAAATTAGAACCACTTTTTCCAGATAGATCCACAACTTCCAAATCACCAAGCCGTGCATTATGTCCGAACTTAATATTGCCTGTATTACTCTGCGCTTCATTTCGTATTTCAACTTCACCATCCTTGTTCAGATATGGAATTTCCAACTTCAAGTTTTCATTTTTCTTGGGCTTTTCATTGTCATTTTGTGTAGATTTTTCAGAAGTTGTTGGAATATAACCAAGAGTTGGTCCGCCAGAAGTTACTGCTAAGCCATGTTCTGAACTACTACTTGCAGTTATTTTACCACCATCAGATATGTTTATGCTTAAATCCATACCTGCATGAATTCCAGAAGCACCAGTAGTAGTTTCACCAGGAAATTGTGCTTCATCAGTCTTTTTGGCCGTCACCTCAGTAGAATCAGCAATTGTTATGCTCTCACCAGAGCAAATACCACCAGTTGCCCCAGAACTAGTAACGGCAGAACTTCCAGAAAAATTAACTTCACCAGTTGTATTAACTCCATATTCTCCACCACTTGCAGTAAGCGATGAATCGGTAATTAAAAGTGCACCAATCGCTCCAACTGCAGTTGCTGAAGTAGAAGTTGCATAAACTCTGCTATTTTGTTGAGCAGCAAAATTCGCAGTTTGAATTGCATCCGCATGACCAGTTGCCTCAATACTAGCAGATGCAATGTTAATGTTCCCAAAATCACTTATAGATGGATAAAGAGTTGTAATTCCTACCGTTCCTTCTGCATGAATTGCAGTTGTATCACCCTTTTGTCCCTTGGCTCTAATATCTGAATTCCAACCTGCTGCAATACCATATGTTGTTGCATCATCATCTATATTAGTTGCCCTACCATCTATTGTTGCTCCATTTTCTACAAAAATTCCATGTGCTAGTATACCAACTGCATTATAACCAGTTGCTGTTGCCAAAACCTTTGAACTACCAGATGCTTCAAATTTCCCCATAACAATAATTCCATAATCTTCACCACTTGAAGAAATTGAACCACCATCTACAACTTTGAGCGCCTCTGAATTTATACCTGCACTAGTTTCAGAAACTGCCTTTAATTCACCGTGTCCGTCTACATTCAATGTCGCATCTCTACTAGATGATGTTAAAGCAATTGCATCCGAACGTGCATCAACTGATACTTTTGCACCATCTTTAATAGATAAGTTCATGGCTGTAATTCCACTATTTGTAGACTTAATATCAAATCTACCAGTAACGAATGTCAAGTTGCTTATTCCTGAAATTGAAGCGCTGCTCTTAGTAGTAGAATTGTCAATTGTAAAATCACCACCATCAGCATAAAACTTCAAGTTTGAGCCCGTTTTAGACAAAACAGCACCGATTTTTGCAGATTTAAGAACTTTAATTGTTGCATCACCTGTAAAATCTGCAGTTAAACTTGGTGCATTAACATCATCAAGAACTATTGTAACAACTTCTGCTCCATTTTCATCTAAAGTCTTCGTATATTGGACTAAACCTCTATTTGGTACATCATCTTCTGATGGAGCATTATACCACGTGTTACTGTTAATCTTCTTGATGTCTTGCAACTTGCATTCAGCATTACTCTCATCTAATGTGCAAAATACTTCACCATCTAAAGACAACTTAACGCTTGTTTCACTACTCCCCCATGATCTCACATGTACACCAGAAAAAACTACAACAAACAACCCCAAGATACAAACTAGAACAATGCTAGCACTAACTCTTAAGTGTATAACACCGCGCATTTTAGAGAACTAGCGACGAATTCCTAGCTTCTTAATTATCGCACGATATCTGTCAATATCAACACGAGTTAAATAGTCTAACAATCTACGTCTTTTACCAACTAGCAGTAATAAACCGCGCCTAGAATGGTAATCATGTTTATGAACTTTTAGATGTTCAGTTAGACCAACAATCCTTTCAGTAAGTAGTGCAATCTGCACCTCAGGCGAACCTGTATCATTTGGAGTAACTGCGTTATCTTTAATAATTTCTTGCTTTTTTTGGGCTACCAGTGACATAATATACCTTTCTACTCACTGCTGGTTGCTCAGTCCTTATAACATGAGCATACTTGAACCAGGTCGATACACGACTAGACACATCCATTATACCACACTTGGATATACAATGTCAAGTATTTATTATAAAAAACTACTTGTTAAGCAAATCTTGTGGATCTTTTTGGCACTTCTCCCATTCTTTAGAACTAGTATCCCATGCAAAACTGTGGTTTTTATACATGTTCATTAAATCTTCAACTAGAAATCCTTCGGGAGCTAAACCTTTTTTTACAACGCATTTCGCCTGTAACTGGTAGATGTCCTCATTATTGGGATTCGTCTTCTTCATATAGTATGTTGAAACAATTCCTCCTGTACTTTTTCCGCATTCAGACATCGCTTTTTGCAGATCATCAGGAGAACCATTAGTGTGCGTAGTCTCATATCCATATTCGTCATACTCAATTGATGAGTTGTACTTAGAATAACATTCATTTTCCTTCTGTTTGGCATAAGCAAGTTCTTCGTCAGTAATTTCACCATCTTTAAGTATTTCCTGAGCCCAATCATCCACACCATCTTTAGATGACATAGAAAGTGCACTTGAATTTGCTTCACCACCAGTATTACCTGTATTTGAGCAAGAACTTACCGAAAAAGCAAGTAATAGGACCACAAGAGCTGAACATACCTTTTGCATGTTATTGTTCATAACAAATCACTGTTTACTTATCCTCTCCTTAACCACTAAGTTCAAAATACAAGCCCTCTGCTAATAATTTGTCTTATTATACCACAACTACTTGCATTTTGTCAAGTATTCATATTACTACCAAAGATCTAAACTTCTATTTTTCTACTGCTTTATATAAAATCTACATAGAAAAAATTATAGACAAAGATTTGACAAGTTGCAAATTATATGGTATACTAAATATAAGTGGATAGTGTAAAAGAGGGTGTAATGTTCATTGGGAAATATAATAGAACCGTCATAATAACGTATGTTGGCGTTTCTGCTGGTGTTGTAGGTAGTTTTTTAGCAACTGTTTCGCATTTACCTAAGTATGCATTGATTTGCTTAGTAATTGCTGGTATTTGTGACCTATTTGATGGCGCATTTGCTAGAGGTTGTAAAAGAACTAAAGAGGAAGAGGCATTCGGAGTTCAAATTGATTCTCTTTCAGATATGATAAACTTCATAATGCTACCAATTTGCATATTTTATTCACTAGGTTTAACTTATTGGTATCATGTAATCTTTTATGTTGCATTTGCACTAACTGCTGTTATCAGACTTGCGTACTTCAATGTCGTTGTAAATGCAAACGATAACCAAGTTGTTAAGCACTATCAAGGAATCCCCGTAACAAGTACAGCAATAATAGTTCCGATACTATGGATACTTGCTCAATTTTTGACATTAAATGCATCACTAGTACTTTTTACAATTGCAATTGCCATAATTCCACTACTATTCATTCTGAACATCAAAATACCGAAACTTAAAGGGTTACCGTTTTACATAACTATGTCAGTTTTAGCACTTATATGCACAATTATACTTCTACTAGTTGGGGTATAGTTATAGTAAAAGTTTTTGACCGAAAAAAAGGTGTAGAATATCAAGAAGATCAGATGAGTTCTGGTGGTCTAGCTTTTTTGTATAATACCGTTCTTGGTCGTTTTATATGCAAGTTATTGATAAAGAGACCGTGCTCAAAAGTTGCTGAAAAATACAACTCTAGTAAATTCTCAAGCAGAAAAATTAAGGCTTTCATTCAGCGGTACAATATTAACATGCGCGAGTTTGAAAAACAGGAATATGGCTCATTTCAGGCATTCTTTACTAGAAAAGCAACTAATAGTGCACGAAAAATAAGCAGTATAAAAACTGATTTGGTTTCTCCTGCTGATTCTAAACTACTTGTATACCAAATTGATGAAAATGCATCAACCAACCTTGGGCTAAGGATAAAGGGAAGTTTCTATACAATTGGTGAACTGGTTGGAGATAATCAACTGGCTCAAGACTTCAGAAACGGAACTGCTCTAGTGTTTAGATTAACTCCAGATGATTATCACCGCTATATATTTTTTGATGATGGACAACAACTTATGACAAAAGAAATTGACGGCATTTTACACACAGTTACTCCAATTGCAACTAGTAAATACAAAGTCTTCAGTCAAAACTACCGAGTTGTATCCATGTTCAGGACAAAAAACTTCAAGAATGCTATTCAGGTTGAAGTCGGTGCATTAATGGTAGGAAAAATCAACAACAATAGTCTTAGCAATAGTTCTGGAGAGTTCTCAAGAGGTCAAGAAAAAGGATACTTTGAGTTCGGCGGTTCAACAATTATACTTCTTTTGCAGGAAAATGCAGCAGTAATTGACGAAGACATTAAAGAGTTCTCAAATAAAGGTATAGAGGTGAAGGTGAGGCTTGGAGAAAAGATTGGAGTGAAGCACTGATTTGAGTAATTATTTAGAAGTTGAAGAAGTGTGCAAGACCTATAAAATGGGTGATGTAGAAATTAGCGCACTGAAACGAATAACTTTTAGTGTTAAAAAGGGCGAGATTTGTTGTATTCTAGGCTCATCTGGTGCTGGAAAAACTACTCTGCTAAATATTCTGGGTGGTATGGACACCTCAACTTCAGGACATATACAACTTTTTGGTGAAGAAATTTCAAATTACAATGCTCGTCAATTAACCGCCTACCGCAGAAATGATATAGGGTTTGTATTTCAATTCTATAATCTTGTGCCGAATTTAACAGCACTAGAAAATGTTGAATTAGCAACGCAAATCTGCGAGAATGCACTAGATAGTGCTCAAATACTCAAAGATGTTGGACTTGAACATCGTATGAATAATTTTCCTGCGCAGTTATCTGGAGGCGAACAACAACGCGTTGCTATCGCTCGTGCACTTGCAAAAAATCCAAAACTTCTGCTTTGCGATGAACCAACTGGTGCACTCGATTTTACAACTGGTAGATCAATATTACAACTACTTGAAAAAATGAGCAGAGAACTAGATATGAGCATAATCATTGTTACCCATAATGCTGAAATATGCAAAATGTCAAATCGTGTGGTATATATAAAAGATGGTGAAATTGATTCTGTTGAAGTAAATCGCAATCCAATTTCAGCGGAAGAGATAGAGTGGTAAGTAAACTACTGTTAATATCCATGCGCCAGATCAAGAAATCGCTTGGCAGGTTTCTCGCTATTTTGTGCATAATGATGATTGGTGTTGCATTTTTTGCAGGATTGAGTATTTGTCAAAAGTCGATGATTGCAACTGTTGATACTTACTTGAAAAGCCACCACTTTTTTGATTACCAGTTAATATCACCAGTTGGATTTTTAGATGATGATGTTGATATACTCAGCAAGAGTGAGCATATTGCAAATGCAGATGGCATACACATTCAAGATGCATTTATTACATCTGCAGATAATGCTGAATTAGTTTTGCGCGTACAATCCATGCCCAGAAAGGTAAATCAGCTAGACTTAGTGTCTGGTAAAATGCCAGAAGCTGACGATGAATGTGTAGTTGACTCAAGGCTTTTCCAGTCAAGTGCTATTGGGAAAACTATTAGTATATCAAGTTCAAATTTACCAGAAGTTTCAGAGAAGTTTACACATAAAGAGTTCAAAATAACTGGAACTGTAAATTCACCGCAATATATGAATGTTGATCGAGGAACAACTACACTTGGTTCTGGTCTAGTTGCAGGATTTCTATTTATCAACGACAGTAATTTTACTACTTCTCCATATTCAACTGTATTTTTGGAGTCGGATATTCAAGGCAAAGTTTATGAGGAGAACCGTAAAGTTGCAGTTGATAATCAACTTGATGGATTAAAACAGGTTCTAATCTCTGAACTTGACCAAAAAACACATGGGCATATAGACACCAGTTTAGTGCAACAAGTTCATGTTTTGACTAGAGAAGAAAATGTTGGATATTCATCCTTCAAGACAGATTCTTCAATAGTTGATGGAATTGCGAAGGTACTACCAGTGTTCTTTTTTCTTGTGGCTGCATTGGTTTGTATGACCACAATGGTCCGCATGATGGAAGAAGAGCGCATGCAAATTGGCATAATTAAATCACTAGGTTATTCAACCCATTCAGTTTTAAAAAACTACATCTTTTACTCATCCAGTGCTGGAATTATCGGGTGTATTGTCGGATATTTCACTGGAACTTTGCTAATTCCCAAAATCATTTGGAGTGCATACAGTATGTTGTATAATATAAAGGGTTCAATTAACTACATATATAGTTGGCCTTTAATACTATTATCAGTTCTAGTAACCTTAATCTGTACAACTGGAATAACAATATTTTGCATTATGAACAACTTAAAAGTACAAACCGCTGCCTTAATGCGCCCGAAAACTCCAAAAGCAGGTACTCGTGTACTTCTGGAACGATTCACATTGTTTTGGAATAATCTCAGTTTTTTACATAAAGTATCATTTCGCAATATATTCCGGTATAAACGCCAGTTCTTTATGATGCTCATTGGTATTGGCGGATGTTGTACACTACTGTTGGCTGGTTTTGGTATGCGAGACTCAATTCGAAGTGTCCCAGATAAACAATTTGGAGAAATTGAAGTTTATGATGCAAAAATTACAGTCCCACCAACACTAGACAATTCATCGCGAGAAGATTTTATAAAAAAGCACAGTGATATAATTGGTGATTTAATGTGGGTGAATATGCAGGCAGCTGATATTAAAGCAAATGGTAGTACAAAGGACAGCACATTGGTTATTGCTGATGATAATATAAACAATAAGTTTGTTAATTTAAGGACTCCAGAAGGACTAGATTTGCAATTTCCAGCCGAAAATGAAGCTTTTGTAACTTCTAGAACTGCACAAGAATTTAAGCTAAAAGTGGGTGATACAATAAGTGTATTATCTAAAACTGGGAAATCAGCAGATATTAAAATCAGTGGCATTTTTGAGAATTTCATACATGATTATGTTTATATTTCAGAAAATACAGCCACCAATCTATTAGGAATTACCGACAAAAATACCGCATTTATAAAGTACAAGGATTCTCTTGACCCCCATAGCTCATCAGCAAAGCTTCTAAAGGACAAAGACATTACGAGCATTATAACAAACGAGGACTTGCGAAAAAACATCAAGAAAACTATGGACAGCCTAGATTATGTGATTCTTATGGTAATACTTTTTGCAGCTTCTCTAGCGTGCATTGTACTCTATAATTTAATCAACATCAATATCACCGAGAGAGTGCGCGAAATTGCAACATTAAAAGTTTTAGGTTTCTACAACCGCGAAACTACTTCCTATGTCTTCCGCGAGAATAAAATACATACTGTACTAGGAATTGGCTTAGGCCTACTTTTAGGTCCGATAGTACACAGTTGGATTATGGGAAAGATAAATGTAAAATTCTTGTCATTTGATGTTCATATTGCACCAATTAGTTATATTATTACCATTGTTTTAGCATTCTCCTTTACATTTGTGTTACAACAAATCATGAAACGTAAAATTACTAAAATCAGTATGACAGGAGCACTAAAATCAGTTGAATAGCACGGCATTTGTTATTTTAATAGCTTGTTCATGTCTCCACTCTAAAATTTTTGCATGGTTACCGCTCAGTAGAACATTAGGCACTTCAAGCCCCCTGAAATTTGCAGGTCTTGTATAATTCGGGTACTCTAAGAGTTCATGACCCTCAGAATTTAGTTGATGTGATTCTTCCACAAGAGATTGAGGATTGCCTAAAACGCCTGGAATAAGTCTAGAAACTGCTTCAATTACCACCAAAGCAGCAACTTCACCTCCAAATAGCACATAATCCCCTATAGAAATTTCAAATACATCAACATCAGTTTGCGCCTTGTAGTATTCTTGAATTCTAGCATCAAAGCCTTCAAAACGCCCGCAAACTAGTATAATATTTGAATCCACATCTTGATTTTCTTGAACATTAGCAAACTCCTCGCATATACGCTGTGTTAATTTCTGCCCAGAAGGCGTTAAGAACACCAATTTTGAACCAGACCTTAAGACCGAGTCTATTGCATCAGCTAGAATATCAGCACGCATAACCATTCCAGCACCTCCGCCGTATGGAGTATCATCAACGCTATAATGTGGAGCACTCGCAAATTCCCGCAAGTTTACGGTGTTGATGGAAATCAATCCAGAAGTTTGCGCTTTACCAAGTAATGAAATATCAAGCGGCACGAAATACTCTGGAAAAATCGTGACTATATTAAAATGAAGAGTCATCTAATATGCCTCATCAAGCAATCCATCAGGCAAGTCAACCTCTAAATATTTCTCTTGCAAGTTAACTGTACAAACAATCTGCTTTACAAACGGTATGAGCACAGAATTTTTCTTATTACTGCCACTTAAAGCAACCTCTAGCAAATCTTGTGCAGGATAATTAACAACAGATTTAACACTCCCAATTACTGAATTAGTTGCAATTTCACGAACTTCAAGACCAACTAGTGCTACATAATAAAATTCATCATTACCATTTTCAGATAAATCAACATCAACTTGTAAAACACTCCCCCGAAGTTCATCAGCTAAATTCCTTGTATCAACACCCTCAAAACAGGCAATATATGACATTCCTTGTCTCCGTATATTGGCAACTTCCAGACTTTTCTTACTACCTTCAACTTCAAACACTGCACCCTTTACTAACCTTGTAGAAGGACTATCAGTGGTTAAACTCAAACGGACAGCACCTTTCACGCCAACAGAACCACCAATTTTAGCAACATTCAGTAACAAGTTATTATGCTCTAGCCTTATTTGGTGTACGAACTTCAACATGAACATTATTGCCTTGTGCAAAAGCAGACATCATAGTACGAATTGCTCCAATTGTTGAACCACCGCGTCCAATTAGTGCACCAATATCGTCATCATCTACATTTACCACAAATCTTGTGCCATGCGGAATTTCCTTCTCCAATACATTAACTTCACCTGGATTACGAACAACTGAACGCACCATGAATAAAAGTGCCTCTTTGAGCATTAGGCATCGCCCCCTTCACTTGCATTCGCTTCTGTTGGTGGTACTTCTTCAGTTGTGGCGCTATTCTCATCAACTTTAGGATCGCCAGAAACTTCCTCTGTACCTGTTTCTGATGCTTCAGCTTCTTTCGCAGCTGCAGCACTTTCAGCTTCTTTTGCCTCTGCCTCTTTTGCTGCTTTCTCTTCTGCAAGTTTTTTATTAACTTTCTGCTTCAATTTCTCTGCATCATCAGCAATCTTCTGAACTTTATCTTCTATTGTTAATTTTTCAGGCTGTGCAATAACCTTGCTACTAGTATTTTTTTCACCCTTGAACTTCGCCCAATCGCCAGTAAGTTCCAATAACCTCTGTACTATTTCACTTGGTTTAGCACCAACACCTAGCCAATATTGCGCACGATCTGAATTCACCTCAATAACAGATGGTTCACGAGTTGGATGATAAATACCAATCTCCTCAATTGCCTGACCATCGCGAGCTTTCCGCGAATCAATTACTACTACGCGGTAGAACGGTGCTCTCTTCTTACCAAACCGCTTTAAACGAATTTTCGTTGCCACTATATTCTCCTTCAATAAGGCGTACCACGATTTTAGCTACAACCATGAGGAGCTCTTAGTGATCGCAATACCACAAGAATACACGGCGAGCAAGGCGCAATACGCAAACTAACACTTCACATTATAGCACATGGACACACTAATGTCAAGTACCTAACAATGCCAATGGTAGCGGGGACAGGATTTGAACCTGCGACCTCCGGGTTATGAGCCCGACGAGCTACCTAACTGCTCTACCCCGCGTCATATATAACCATTATAGCATACTTTTTCCATTTGTCAAGTTATTTCCAAGTATTTGTGAAAATCAAACTATTGGATTAACTATATCAGCAACTACAAGAACTACACAAAGTAGCATAAGTAAACCATAAACAAGATATGCAAGTGGCATTGAACGAGCCAAATCTGAAGGTCCTGGTCGTTTTTTCTTGCGTATTTTATACACACCTCGCTTGATTCCCTCATATAATGCATTTGTAAAATGTCCTCCATCAAGTGGCAGAAGTGGAATTAAATTCAAAACGAATAATCCAACATTTAGACTACCCATAATGCTGAATATTCCCGCAATTTTTTCTCCAATAGTTTCTGATGCTTTTTCTTGTGCAACTGCAACTTGACCCAGTCCAACAATTGACAATAAACCACCACTTCGTTTATGTCCAGTTACTATTGACTTGACTGTTTCTACAAGTGTAATTGGTATTGACACAACTGCCTTAATAGTCTGCCAAACTACATCTTTTGTCACACTTAACGTTTCAAAAGGGGACAACTTTTTCTTTTCAAACTCTGGTGAAATTCCAATTTTGTATGAACCTGCAACTTTAACTGCATCAACTGTTATATCTTCCACCTTATTAGTTCCTGCCTTTTCTACAGAAAGCTTGATTTGACTAGAATCTGCTCCACTTACTGCTGTGGCAATTTCATTAAAATTTGAAACATGATGATTATTTACTGCAACTATTTTATCACCCGCTTTTAGACCTGCCTTCTGCGCTGGCGCATAATTAGAGCTGCATTCACCAGAGCTTTCTGGGTGCTCAATCTGCACTTCACACTTAGTAATAGTCTTAAGAGTTGTTGATGGTGAATATCCTCCGATAAGCGAAAAAGCAACCACAAAGCATAAAAATCCCAAAAATAGATTCATTAAAGTTCCACCTGCCATAACAATCATCTTTTTAGGCATTGTTAAATTATAAAATGCATGATGTTCATTTTCTGGTGTTATTCCGACCAATGCTTCTTCACGTACAGACTCAATTGTTTTTGCAAATCTTTTATCAACATATCCAGATGGTTTCTGCGGAAACATACCAATTATCTTAGTATATCCGCCCAATAAGATCGCTTTTATTCCATATATAGTTTCTCCAATTTTTTTAGCAAATAATGTGGGACCAAAACCTATAAAATACTCGGATACTGGAACTTTAAAAAGTTTCGCTGGTACCATATGCCCTAATTCATGCAAAGCAATGGACACCATAATACCAAACAAAACAAACACAATTGTTATAATCGACTCTATCATATTTTATATTATAGCACAGAATAAGTTAAATAAGTCAAAAATTTTCTGAATCAGCACCGCGAAGTAGTGTGTTTTTGCTCGTTTCTAATCTAGTCTTCTGTATATAAAAATAAGAAACACCAGATGCATAAACTCAAAACAAGATATACATCTGGTATGCGTTACATAAGATGACTAAATTATTATGTACATATGAGTATAGCAGAAGAAAAGTGAATTTGCAAGTCAATGCTAGATAAAGAGACATATTTTAAAAAACACTCAAAAATACTTGACAAAATGATTTAAGTGTGGTATACTACTTAGAAGCATACCATAAGGTATGTCATTGGTTATTTTGAGAGGAAAATAATATGATAAATAAGGTATACAAAAAGGTTAGAGTTCTATTAACTGGGGTCTTGCTTTTACTATCGCACTAGGAATGTCTGGTGTACCCGCTGCTTCTGCTAGTACTACAATCAACAAGCAGAGTAATATTACGGTTTATCGAGCAAACGGTCTTGAACCAGTTGGTAACTTACCCTATATAATTTGTAAAATTGAAGATCATGATAATGTAAATGGTGGATGTTACGAGGATCGTGATTTTATGTATCCATATGATGACCGCTATGATGCTCACACTGATTCTGTTCCTAATACTACGACATCCAGTACTGCAGGTAACAACATTCTCGGTGGTGGTTTTGATAATTGCAACAAAGCGGCTGATTTCAAATGGCAACGCAGTGCTACAGAGTGTTTGCTTCTTTACGGAAAGGGAGAAAATTATTCTCCAAGCAATGGCGTAGAATGGACAGGAATGAATGATGCTTGTTCAACTGGAAGTTTCTATGCAGATGTTTATTTTAACGACAAGAATGGAGCTGGTCACCGTGTCGGTGTTCCTTCTGGATCATGTGTTGCTTTTGCCAATACTCCCATAACTGGAAGTCCTGTTGATCTAGTCTTAAAATAGATAGTTTGTTATTCAGGTATGTTATGTCCTCTTCAAATATATAGCGTACCTGAATATGCTTTTGTTGCTATTGGTTTAAGTAGTTTAAAAGTACCCGCAATATATTCTAAAAAAACGTTCAAAAATACTTGACAAAATGATTTAAGTATGCTATAATGAAAACGTAAGGCGAAAAATAAGTAACTTTATAATTAAATACTTGAGGTAAGTCTTTAATTTCCTAACTATACAAAGAAAGGTCAGTAATTATGACAACACAAGTGCAAGAAAACGATGAAAAATCGTCGGGAACAATAAAGAGTGATGCAATAATAAATCACTACATTAAAGAAGGGTGGATTTATGGAATGATTTTTTCAATTTTATTTGCACTTTTAATAAATATTATTTTTTTAGTGGACCAAAAGCACATGCAGATACTATTTCTAATGTAGTTCCAACTATAACTAAAGTTGATGTATCTCTTAGCGGAAAACTTTTAGGAACTGGTTGGCTTAGATAGTTTTAGGCTAAAGTAAAGACAAAGTAATTTTCATAGAATATACATATACAAAAGGAGTTGATTGATATGGAAAAACAAAGAAATAAAATAAAACTAAAAGAGGCGATAAGTTTGCTAAGAACAGACAAGGATTTCAGAAAAGGTTTCGTATATGGAATAATTTCTGGGATTTTGATTTGGGTTTCTGTACATTTTCTGTACATTTTCTGTACATTTTACTTTTAGAACCTTTTTTTAGACGGTTTTGATAGTAAAGTTATTATAAGGAAGACCTGAAAATGGAACACAAAAAATATTCTATTTTCAGGTCTGCAATCTATTATTATTTTGTAGTATTATTTCCTCAGTAACTAATACTACAAATAGTTTGGGTACGAATACCGCGATTACACAAAATGTCATAGGGGTGTGGTATAATGATAGTCATGGATATAAAATTCGATCATGATGAGTCTTCGGGGACTTCTGCTTGTGGCAATGGGGTTGACGCAGCAGCTGATTTTAGCGTTAATGCAACTGATGATTTATTCAGGCATGTAAATGGAAGTTGGCTAAATACACATGAGATTCCTGCAGATCGAAGTGCTGATGGAAGTTTTCATGAATTACAAGATAATGCAGAAATTAGACTACGAGAAATAGTAGATGAAAACAGTAAATACGCAGATGATTTGCCCCTTAGTACGGCTCTTTATGCAAGTTATATGGATATTGAAATTATTGAAAAGCAAGGTTTTACTCCTATAAGTAGTCAATTAAGTATGGTTGATAATATTAATTCTATTGTTTCACTTGAGAAAGTTCTAGTTGAATTATTACCATCATTTGGAATTTTACCATTTTCATTTGGGGTCTACAGCGAACTTGAAGACCCTGAGATTTACGGAATGCATTTGGGACAAGGTGGACTTTCTTTACCAGATAAGGCATTTTATTTTGATGAACAATATGAATCAATACGCATTAAATTCAAAGAGCATGTTAAGAATATCTTTGTGCTGATTGGACAGCAAGAAGCTAATGCAGCAACAATATCGGAGTGCGTTTTTGACCTAGAAACTAGAATTGCTAGTGGGCATTTTGACGCGGCTAAGTGCCGTGATGTTGATTTAAATCACAACTTGATGACATTTGCAGATCTGGATAGAACTGTTGACAATTTCAAAATCAGTACGTTTTTTAAGAAGGTCAACTACGAAATGCTTATAGATGTTCATCAAGTTGATTTCTTTAACAACTTAGGTAAACTTTGGGTAAATGATAATATTGAATCATTCAAATACTGGTTGAAATATAGAATTGTAATAGAATTTGCAGCATTTTTGAGTGAGAATTTTGAGGATGAAAAGTTTGATTTTTATTCAAAGACACTAGGTGGACTTGAGAAAAAACCTGCCAGATGGAAACAAGGTGTTCGTTTAGTTAACAACTTAATAGGCGATGAACCTGGTAAAATATATGTTAATTTGTATTTTAATCCAGTTGCTAGATTAAAAATGGCGCATATGGTTGCAAATCTAATTGAAGCATATCGTTGTTCAATATTAAATTCAACATGGATGGGTGGAAAAACTCGTGATGCTGCTATTGAAAAACTCTCAAAGTTTGTTGCAAAAATTGGTTTTCCACGCTCATGGCATAACTACAAGGGGCTTAATTTTACAAGAACAAGTATTATTGAGAACATAAAGGCGTACAACAGATATACTTTGAACAAGAGTTTTGCAGATCTTGGAACGCAAATCAACAAAGAAGAGTGGTATATGCCCGCGCAGACCGTTAATGCATATTATAGTCCTACTGACAATATCATTGTATTTCCTGCTGCAATTTTAGACTTTCCATTTTTTGACCCATCACGTTCAGATGCACAGAACTATGGTGGAATTGGTGCAGTTATTGGGCATGAAATTGGGCATGGATTTGATGATCAAGGTGCAAAATTTGATGGTGATGGAAAATTGAGATCATGGTGGGAAAAAGAAGATGAAATTGAATTCAAGAAATTGACAAATAAGCTTGATGAACAATTTGAACAATTTGTGCCTGTTCAGTTCATAGATTCTGGTGAAAAAAATCCACCACATGTTAATGGAAAACTTACAACTGGTGAAAATGTCGGGGATTTATGTGGTGTAAAAATAGCACTAGATGCTTATGCTATTTCAAGAGGATTCAAATCATCAATTGAACTAACTAAATCAGACGCTAGTAGTGTGCAGGAATTTTTTATTTCATATGCGCGCATTTGGAGGCTCAAAATGAGGAATGAAGAACTTCAAACTAGACTTACAACTGACCCGCATTCACCTGCGGAATTCCGTGCAAACACCGTACGAAATCTGGATGCATTCCATCTGGCATTTAAGTCAAAAAGTGGCGATGGCTTGTGGTTGTACCCAAAAGAGCGGATTAAAATTTGGTGATAATGGACTCAAAAGGATAGTTTGTGTGCGGAGTTTTTAGTGTTTATTTACCGAAAAGTTGTCAAGATGCTGCAAAAATGACATATTTTGGATTGTATTCTCTTCAGCATCGAGGTCAAGAATCTGCTGGAATTGCGGCAAGCAACGGTGAAAATATTATGGTGTATAAGGACTTGGGCCTAGTTTCTCAAGTGTTTAATGAAATATCACTATCTTCACTACCTGGTCATTTGGCGATTGGTCATACAAGGTATTCTACGACTGGTGGTCTTAAATGGCAGAATGCACAACCAACTCTTGGTAATACTGCATTTGGCACGATTGCACTTGCTCATAACGGAAATTTAGTGAACTCTGCTGAACTAAGTAAAATATTACTTGAACGTTATGGCGATGTACAAAGTGGTGAACTAGCCAATGGAAATACAACGGACACAGCACTGATTACTGCACTTTTGACAGGAAATCTTTTAAAAGCTGCATTGGGATATGGTGAAACATTATTATCAACTGCTCATGAAATTCTTCCACTTCTAAAAGGTGCATTTTCATTGGTGTTTATGGATGAAAAGCGGATTTATGCTGCAAGAGATCGACAAGGGCTGAGACCACTTGTAGTAGGTAAAATCGGTGAAAGTGGATATGTGATTGCAAGCGAGAATGCAGCACTAGATATAGTTGGAGCAACTTTTTTGCGCGAAGTTGAACCTGGTGAACTAATTATGATTGATGATGATGGTCTGCACTCTAGTAGATTTGCAGAAGCTAAACGAAGTGGATGTGTGTTTGAATATGTGTATTTAGCACGACCAGATGCACATATTTTTGGGCGAGCAGTACATGAGGCACGTGTAGAAATGGGTAGAGCACTAGCCCGTGAGTTCCCGTGTGATGCAGATATTGTTATACCAGTTCCAGAATCTGGAACTCCAGCAGCAGTTGGCTTTGCAAAAGAATCTGGCATTCCTTTTGCACAAGGATTAACCAAGAATTCTTATGTTGGAAGAACTTTTATACAACCTACGGATACACTTAGACGTGTTGGAATTCGACTGAAGTTGAATCCACTTAAGAGTGTAATTGCTGGTAAAAAGTTAGTTGTAGTAGATGATTCAATTGTGCGCGGTAATACACAAAAAGCTCTAGTAAAAATGTTGAAAGATTCTGGTGCAAAAGAGGTACATATACGCATATCATCACCCCCAGTAAAATATCCTTGTTATTATGGAATTGACTTTGCCAAATACGATGAACTTATTGCTAATAACATGAGCCTAGATCTAATACGTGAAACTCTTGGAGCAGATTCGCTTGGTTATTTAAGCATTGAATCAATGGCTAAAGCAACTAATCGTGATATTTCAACACTATGTTTAGCATGTTTTAATGGAAAGTATCCAGTCAAATTTTCTACAGCAGATGTTTCTGACAAATACTTACTAGAAGGAGGCAATTTATGAATTCAATTACATATGAACAAGCAGGAGTTAGCGTTGAGGCTGGTGATACAGTTGCAAAACTAGTTAAAGAAGGCATCAAAAGTAGTTTAAGCAAAAATGTTATGAATGCATCTGGTGGTTTTGCTGGCTTTTATGACATAAGCGGCTCAAATCTACGTCCAAATGGCGAAGTGATTGCGCAACCAGTTCTAGTTACATCAACCGATGGTATTGGAACGAAAATTGCTATTGCAAGTGCTATTGATAAACATGACACAATTGGTGATGACTTGGTTGCAATGGTAGTTGATGATATAGTTGTTAGTGGTGCAACTGCACTGTTTATGACGGACTATATTTGCTGCGGACGCGTTTTTCCTGCTCGTATATCTGAAATTGTACTTTCAATTGCTAATGCATGTTCAAAGGCAGGTGTTTCATTAGTTGGTGGTGAAACTGCTGAACACCCTGGTTTACTTGAACCTGATGAATATGATGTTGCAGGTGCAGCAACTGGGATTATAGATAAACGTGATATACTAGGTCCTGAATTAGCACAAGTTGGTGATGTGGTTGTTGGTCTTGCATCTAGCGGACTACATTCAAACGGTTTTTCGCTAGTGCGCGCAGTTGTAGACAATGCTGGCTGGAACTATTCTCGATCAGTACCAGAACTTGCAACTCCTGAAAATTTACATCCAACTCTTGGAGAAGCACTCCTAACTCCCACACGAATCTACACCAAGTTGTGCTTAGAAATACTTCAAAATGTTGGTGTTCATGCATTCTCGCACATTACAGGTGGTGGAATTGCATCTAATTTGGCTCGAATACTGCCAAAAGGAACAATTGGGATTATACAACGGTCAAAATGGGAAGTTCCTCAGATATTCAACACTATTAAAGAACTTGGAAATCTTGAACAACAAGTCATGGAAAGTACATTGAATATGGGACTTGGTATGCTCGCAGTTGTAAGTCCAGATGATGCAAAAACCACAATTTCAATCTCGCAGAATGCAGGTGTTGATGCATTTGTAGTTGGAAAAATTGAAGCAGTTGATCTAGCAAATGTATGCGAGAAAGTTACTAGCAATACAAAAGGTGTAGAAGGTGGACAGGCAGTTTTAGTTTAATGTCATTGTAGTAGGAGTTTTATTATGAATAGAGTAGTAGTTATTGGTGCAAATCATAGTGCACTTTCGGCTATAAATACAATTATAGACAGATTTTCAGGTGAAGTAGAAGTTGTTGCATTTGAACAAGATGACAATATAAGTTTCATTGGCGCAGATGGACTTCTCTGGGTTTCTGGTGTGGTGAATGACGTACAAGAAACTCTTTACTCATCGGAGCAGAAATTAAAAAACAAGGGTATAAAACTACACATGAATACAAAAGTTGTTGAAATTGACACGCAGAATCATACAGTAACTGGAGTTAGTAGTAGTGGGCAAAAAGTTGTTGAAAATTGGAATAAGTTGATTTTGGCAACTGGTTCTGAGCCGATTTTACCGCGAATTTCTGGAATTCAACTAGAAAATATCACAACCGTAAAAACACTACTAGATGCATACAAACTAAAAAATATTGCAACAAATAGTAAAATTAAAAGTGTTGGAATAATTGGCGGCGGTTATATTGGAGTTGAAACTGCCGAAGCTCTCAGAAAAGCGCGGTCTGATATTAAAATTCAGCTATTTGACACTGCAGATAAAATCATGGGCAAGTATTATGATGAGCCATTCAATAAGCATGTACATGAAATATTAGAGCGCAATCGTATTGAGCTGAAGACAAATGAAGAGTTGCTAAAAATAACTGGTTCAAAAAAAGTAGAACGAATTACCACGAATATTGCAAAATATAATGTTGATGCAGTAGTTTTTGCCATCGGTTTTAAGCCAAGAGCAAGTTTACTACCAGAACTTAAACGAGGATCTGCAGGTGCATACAAAGTGAACCGCTTTGGACAAACTAGCAACTTGGATATTTATGCTTCAGGAGATTGCGCAACTGTTTGGCATAGTGTCCTTGAAGATGATGCATATATTGCGCTAGGTTCAAATGCAACTCATCATGGTATTCTTGCTGGAGAAAATGCCGCAACTTCTTTAACTAAACCAGAAGTTGCACTCAGGAAGGCAAATGGTGTTGCTGGTTCAAATGCACTGTGTTTATTCGGAGAAGTTTTTGCATCAACTGGACTTACACATAGTGCTGCTTTGTCCAGCGGTTTTAATGCGCAATTCATTGACTTTACATCAACTCTTAAACCTGCATATATTAAAGATGGTAATGCAATTGTTCAAATCCGCTTAGTTTACAACCAAGTTAATAAAACTGAACATAGATTATTAGGCGCGCAAATTTACTCAGAAGTAGATATATCTGGAATTTTGTCATACTTTTCACTAGCGCTCGACCAGAAGTTAACACTAGAAGAACTTCGTTATGTGGATTTATTCTTTTTACCGCAAGTTAATCAGGTCTACAACTTTGTCCAACGCGCAATTGCTAAGGTAGTTCGTTAATGCAGCTAAAGCCCGAACGTATGACAAATATTGGTGCAGTTTCAACTTTACCAAGTGGAAAAAAAGTATTTATACGAGGTGCACTACCAGACGAAGAAGTAGAAATTGAGACAATTGAGGAGCACTCAAGGTATAATATCGCTGTTGCATCAAAAATTTTGAAACGGTCTCCATATAGAACTGAACCAAAAGATGATAGATATCTAGCAACTTCACCATGGCAAATTATGGACTTCAAATATGAACTAGAATTAAAATCCGCATTATTAAAAGAAGCATTTTTCTTAGCAGGAATTGAAATTGATGATGTTATAATAAAAAGTGCTGGTTCTCAATATTTCTACCGCAATAAATACAACTACTTGTTTACAAAAAACTACAACTTTGCTGTTATCGCAAGAAAAAGCAATTTACGCATTAAGGCAGATACGTTTTCACTTCCTAAAAAGAGCATCAATGATACTGCAGTGCAAATTCTTGATGTTTTGAGACGCTCGGATATTCCACCACAAGATTTAGATTCACTTTTAGTTCGCACAAATGATGCTGGACAGACAGTTTCTAGGCTATATATTACAAGTAAAAGGATTGTCCAGTCCCAATTTAAGGAGTTGAATAACTTTGAAATCTGCTGCCTTGCGCAATCCAACAAAAAGCAACACAGGCATTCACAACTTTTAGTAAATGGAACACTAGAACTAAAAGACATGCTTTTAGGGCGCGAGTTCTCATATTCAATTGACTCCTTTTTTCAAATCAACAAGGATATTTATGAACATGCATTATCCGACATGAAGATAGCAGTATTAGGCGATGTTGTTGATATGTATTCAGGTGTTGGTACAATTGGATTATCTGTGGTTCCCAGTAGGAAAAAATTGAAACTTATAGAAATTGATGCTAAAAACGTAAAATATGCCATGAAAAACGCGCGGAAATATAACATGTGTGTACATGACACATGTGCAAGTACAATCGCTTCTGATGCCTCAAAAGCGCTCAAATACATTGTCAGAGATGGCACATTGATACTAGATCCACCGAGAGCAGGATTATCCCGCACCTTAGTTAATCAGATTCTTGAACAATTGCCAGATAGAATTCTGTACTTATCTTGTAATCCACCTACACAGGCAAGAGATGTTGCACTACTTCAGGAACAGTACAAAATACTAGATATCATTGGATACAACTTCTTTCCAAAAACTCCACATATTGAATGCCTAGTAATATTAGACCGCAAGTAGACCAATACTTTTATTTTAGAACCAGAAAGTTCCTTCATTCATTTTTTCATACAACTCTTGACATCTTGGGCAAATTGGATAGTTGTCAGGATTTCTCGTGGGTGTCCATACTTTCCCACACAATGCTATAACCTTTCCACCTGTAATCTTCGCTTTTTCCGCTTTTCTCATATCAACCCAATGCGCATATCGCTCATCATCACTATTATCACCATTATTGGTATTAGCATCAATTTCTGGATTTTCTAATACACGAACACCACCTGCAGTTTCATCTTCATATTCAAAATTGTTCACTACTTCCTCCTTAACTCATTATCTAAGTTAGTCCTCACAATCTCCATAAACTCATCAGTTGTTTTATATGAACTATTACCAGCCAATAATGCAAGGTCTTTAGTCATTGCTCCATCTTCAACGGTTCTGATAGTTACCTTTTCTAGTGTTTCACAAAATCTGGCAAGTTCATCATTGTTGTCTAGTTTTGCACGATGTTTCAAACCACCTGTCCATGCAAAAATTGATGCAATCGGATTTGTTGAAGTCTTCTCCCCCTTTTGCCACTGCCGATAATGGCGAGTAACTGTTCCATGTGCTGCTTCTGACTCAACAGTTTTACCGTCTGGACTAACCAACACACTAGTCATCAGGCCCAAAGATCCGAAACCTTGTGCAATTGCATCACTTTGTACATCACCATCGTAGTTTTTGCATGCCCAGATATATCCACCTTCCCACTTCATAGAAGATGCAACCATATCATCAATTAGACGATGTTCATATGTCAATCCTGCTGCATTAAACTGATCTGCAAACTCTTTCTCAAAAACTTCCTGAAATATGTCCCTAAACCTGCCATCGTACACTTTTAGTATTGTATTCTTAGTTGACAAGTATACAGGCATATTACGCGCCAAACCGTACGACAACGATGCTCTTGCAAAATCACGTATTGAATAATCAAGATTATGCTGAAATTGTGCAATTCCTGGTGTTGGATAAGTGTAGACAACCTCTTCTGTTGGCTCAGATCCATCATCTGGTACGAACTTCACACTGAATTTTCCAGCTTTTTCAAAACGAAACTCCTTCGCATCATATTGATCCGCGAATGCATGACGACCCACTATAATAGGCTTCTTCCATGTTGAAACTAATCTAGGTACATTATCAATTACAATTGGCTCACGAAATATTACTCCCCCAAGAATGTTACGGATTCTACCATTTGGACTTTTCCACATCTGTTTAAGGCTAAACTCCTGCACTCTGTCTTCATCTGGCGTTATAGTTGCGCACTTGATGCCCACATTTACTGCTTTTATTGCATTCGCAGCCTCAACAGTGATCTGATCATCTGTTTCATCACGCTTCTGAATGCTCAAGTCGTAGTATAATATATCCAAATTAAGATAAGGCAAAATCAAGTCCTCTTTAATTTTGTGCCATACTATACGCGCCATTTCGTCACCATCTAATTCAACAACTGGGTTTATAATATTTATTTTTTCAAACATGACTACATTATAGCACACTTAAAAGCAGGTCATTCCTCAAAAAATAGGTTAAATAAGTCTAATGTTATTTATATGTTCTTCAACTCACGAATTCATTCGTTACACCAGTATTTTCTGGTAATTTCTTTGGTAGAAGTCCACTATAAAACATCCAGTCATATGACTTATTCCAGCGACTAAGGTCAAAAATTCCCCAAGAATGCGCATCATCAATATACTTATGTGATAAATAGTCCTGGCTTTTATGCACAAGTTTTCCATCAAGTTCAGGCACATGTTTAACCAAGATATTAGCAGCTTCTTGCGCATTATTAGCAGCATCTTCATATCCATGTTTAGTTGCCTGCATAAATCTCTTCACAACATCTTTGTGCAAGTTGATATAATCGTTGTTCGCAATAAAAATTGGACTATAAAAATCTAGTTCATCTGAAGCGCGAGTAAACATAACATTAACATCTAAACCAGCAAGCTGCGCCTGTAATCCTTCCCAGCCGTAGTATATTCCACTCACAACATCAACATCTGCCTTTAGTGCAGCAACAACGTTTTCTACCATCATGTTAATCCACTGCACCTTATCAGGATCACCACCATCTTGTTTAACCATATACTTGTATTCTGCCAGTGCAGCATCTGTGCCGTCATATGCGAACTTTTTGCCTTCTAAATCACGAGGACGCTCAATATTCTTGGACTTTAGGGATAGAAGACATGATGTATTATGCGCCATAATCGCTCCGACTGCAGTAACTGGCGCACCGTTGATAATAGCATGTGCGAGATATTCCTGATAATCAATGCCAATCTGCGCTTGCCCAGAACCAACTATTGCAGTTGCACCATCTTCTGGAGGTTGTTGTAGTTGAACATCAAGTCCAGCATCTGAATAATAACCCTTATCTAATGCAACATATATGCCAGAGTGATTCGTATTTGGTGTCCAATCAAGAACTACTGTTAACTTCTCTAAATTACCACTACTTGTTTTTTTACCGCATGCAGTAAATACAACATTTGAAGCCACAACTAATACCAAACTGATTAAAATTCCAAGTGATTTCTTCATATTTTCCTCTTTCTACTTATTCTCATATCGCAAAACTACTTTCTCTATTACTTTAACTACTGCTAATAGCACCAAGCTCAATGCAGAAACCAGAAAAATAACTGCAAACATCTTATCATACGCATATGCTTTTCTAACTCTCATCATATAAACACCAAGTCCAGACTCACCACCAAGCCACTCTGCTATAATTGCACCAACAACTGCATAAGAAATAGCAATTTTTAGTCCAACGAAGAATTCCTTAAAAGTTCCACGTATTTTAATTGAAAACAGCACCTTTAATGAAGATAGTTGCAGTGAATCTGATAATATCTTATATTCCTTTCCTACCGCCTTAAAACCACTGAGTAGTCCCATAACAAGCGGAAAATAGCAAACTATTATAATTAAAACAACTTTAGGAGTAATTCCAAATCCCATCCACAATACAAGTAATGGAGCAATAGCAATAGTTGGAATAGTTTGAGTGAATGTAATTATTGGTAAAAGAACACTTTCTAAAAATAAGAACCTATCCATAACTATTACTGTAAAATATGCCAGTAAAATACTAACTATGAGCCCAAGTAGAGTTTCTGTCATACTTGTCTTCGCATTCTCAAAAATAAGAGGAAAATCATCTATAAATGCATGAATAACTGCAACTGGCGTAGGCAAAATAAACTCAGGGACAAGACTCAATACACATATCAATTGCCACAGACCAAGCAGAAATAGTGTTGTACTAAGTGATATTAAAATATTTCTTATTCGCATAATCCCAGCCACCTTAAAATTGTGTTAGCATATTCTGCTTCATCTTTATTTTTATCAACAAGTAGTTCTCTATTTTCTACCTGTCCAGTATTAGAATCACGAACAAGCACAATAATTCTATTAGATAAATACACCGCCTCATTTACATCATGCGTTACCATAACTGTAGAAAAATTAAGCTGTCTTTGTAAATCCAACACTAAATTTTGCATTTCAAGCCGAGTTAATGCATCTAATGCAGCAAAAGGTTCATCTAGTAGCAGCAAATCTGGCTTACGTACAAGCGCCCTAGCTAATGCCACTCTACTTGCTTGCCCGCCAGAAAGGCTCAAAATATAGCGTTCTTCGAACTCACATAACCCGACAGCATTCAACATACTCTTAGCAACTTGGTACAACTGCTTTCTAGTGCCAACAAGCCCTAGTGTAACATTTTGCCAAGTTTTTAGCCATGGAATTAGTTTAGGTTCCTGAAACATGATTGCGCATTTTTTATACTCGTCCAAAACTTCACCTGAAGTTGGACTTTCAAGCCTAGCAAGCATTCTAAGCAACGTAGACTTACCTACACCTGAACGACCTACAATTGTAACAAATTCTCGTTGATCTAAGTGCATGCTAAAATTATCTAGTATCTTAACTCCATCATATTCTTTTGAAATACAGTCAAGCAACTTCGCCATATAAGCATCCTTTCGGTGGAATTACCCACATCAAGTTCTCGGGTATATCTCAGCCTCTACTTCGGTTTCAAAGCACCCCGTGCAACATGTATTATACCACACCCCTATGACATTTTGCTTTTTGCTGGATTCAGATCTGAAGTGCAACACCTTAAGAAACCGCACTTATCACTCTGCTTATACCTCATGAAGTCTAAAAAAGCCTGTTTTCCCTCTTCAAAATAGTACATGTGTATATAACACACATAAGCACCTTAAATCAAACCACATGCTTATAAATAGCCTTAATGAAGGTCTAGG
>JAIRWY010000025.1 GCA_031268675.1 Candidatus Ancillula glyptotermitis
CAAGAGCTACAGCTTCCTCTTTATATTCTTTTGAATATGTCCTTCTCTTTATACTCATATAATTTCCTTATCTACTAGTTCAAACTATAATAGTGGTCAAGTAATTATTATACACCCCAAAAAACTTCTCCAGCTACTTGACAAGAGGGGGGGGGGTGTATAATAGAGTAAGTACAAGCATATTAACGGAAAGGAACAAAATGGCAGAAATCAAAGTTGACAACTTTACCAAAGATTACGGCAACGGTCGTGGCGCATTCAATGTCGGTTTTGCCGTCAACAAGGGCGAAGTTTTTGGCTTTCTCGGTCCAAATGGCGCTGGAAAATCAACCACAATTCGTCATTTGATGGGTTTTTCTTACCCGACGAGCGGCAAAACTTTTATCAAAAATATAGATTCGAGCAAGCACGCTGACAAAATCATGGCGAGCGTTGGCTATTTGCCTGGCGAGTTGCCCTTGCCTGAAAATATGACAGGTGTCGGTTTTATTAAATATCAAGAGGGACTGCGCGGTCGGAAAAACCGTTCTTACACCAATAAACTGCTGAAAATGTTTGACCTGAATCCTTATATCAAGATTAAGAAAATGAGTTTTGGAACAAAGCGAAAACTAGCAATTGTTACCGCCTTTATGTTCGACCCAGACGTGGTTTTGCTGGACGAGCCGACGGGCGGGCTGGACCCGATTATGCAGCATCGTTTTCTGAAACTTTTGGAGCAAAAGAAAAAGGAGGGCAAGACGATTTTGCTCTCGACCCATGTTTTTAGCGAAGCCGAAGCGATTTGCGACCGCATTGGGATTATCAAGGACGGCTCGTTGGTGGCTCTGGTTGATAGGAACGATGTGCCGAACCAGCGGTTTGATTTTGACAAGCATTTTCTGAAATATTACGAGGAAGAGGAGGGCAAGCATGAATACCGCACTATTTAAGCAAACAGTCAAAGAAAACTGCGGGCTGTGGTTGGCGATGACCGTTTTACAGGGGTTAATGTTGTTCGGAATGGGCATGAACGCCAGCGTGGCGATGTCAGCGATTTCCTATTACAATATGTTGTCAGAGATATTTTTGGCGATTTACGTGGTGATTACGGCGAGTGGTTTAATCGCCGCCAAGGTCGAGCGTGGCACGATGGTTTATGTGCTGTCCACGCCGATTAAACGCAGCAAAGTGGTCATGACGCAGGCGATTTATTTGATTGTGTCGCTGTTTTTGATGTTCCTCATTTCTGCCGTGTGCCACATTATCGCAACGTCTTTAAGCGCAGGCGGCTTGCTGGAAGGCGATGTGTCAAAAATCCTTTTCCTCAATCTCGGCTTGTTTGCTCTGGGGCTGGCGTACAGCGGCATCTGCTTCCTCGCCAGTTCAATTTTTAACACCACCAAACAATCGTCAGGTCTAGGCGGTGCAATTGTTGGCGCGCAAATCATCTTTCCAATCGTGGCGATGTTCAGCGCGAATTACGCATTTCTGAAATACCTGACGCTCTCCACGCTCTTTGACATTCAAGAAGTCATGGCTGGCGACGATTGGTTTTTGCTCAAAATGGCGATTTTGGCGGCTGTCGGGCTGGTGCTTTACGGCGTGAGCATTGTAGCGTTTAAAGAACGAGATTTGCCGCTTTAGTATATTAAGACAACAAGATATCAAGAAGGTTTTTCGCAATAAGCATCTGATAAAAAACGCCTTACAAAAAATCTGATCCTCGTCAGACCTTGGTGGGCATAACAGGACTCGAACCTGTGACCTCCTGCGTGTCGAGCAGACGATCTAACCAACTGATCTATACGCCCAGAATGTATCACCTGTGAATGATACAACTACAATTATACCATATTTCAACAGTATTTTGTTCATTTTGTGGTATAGTTAGTAAAATCTTGTCCTAAATTAAGGCTTAATGGAGCATATTAACTTCAATTTCCTAAAATATTGCCAAAACTACTATACGATACTTATTACTTCAAATATAAACTGCAGATGTTGCAAAACAAGAAAATTCAAAACTTGTAGTTTATTCGGACCGTTTTTGAAAGTCTTGAATTAAACTCCACAGTATATAACTGAATACACTAGAGATTCAATGCATTTTTCAAGAATTTTGCTGTTGAGCTTTTGGTCTTATCCATATTTGCCACAAGTTCTTCTGGTGTTCCTTTTGCAATTACATTTCCACCACCTGCACCACCCTCAGGGCCCATATCAAGGATATAATCTGCACATTTAATTACATCAAGATTGTGCTCAATAACTATAACAGTATTTCCTTGTTCAACAAGCCGATCAAAAACCTGCAGTAGTTTGTTAATGTCCTCAAAATGGAGTCCAGTGGTTGGTTCATCAAGTATATAAACTGTATGATTTCGCGCATTCTTGCCTAGTTCAGTGGCTAATTTCACGCGTTGTGATTCTCCTCCAGAAAGCGTTGTTGAACTTTGCCCTAGTCGAACATACTCTAATCCTACATCTACAAGTGTCTGCAAAATCCTTTTAACAACAGGAACATTACTAAAAAATGCACATGCTTCTTTAATTGACATATTCAGAACATCAGCGATTGATTTACCGTTATATTTAATTTCAAGTGTCTCACGGTTATACCGTTCTCCTTTGCAAGTTTCACAACTAACATAAACATCTGGAAGAAAATTCATTTCAATTCGAATAGTTCCATCACCATTACATGTATTGCATCTACCACCATTGACATTAAATGAAAATCTACCTGTTTTATATCCACGCGCTTTAGCCTCACTAGTTTCAGCAAATAAATCACGAATGTTCTGAAATACAGATGTATATGTTGCTGGATTTGAGCGAGGACTTCGCCCAATTGGTCCTTGATCAACATGTATTACTTTGCCCAAGTTTTCAATTCCCTCAATACTTTTATGCCTGCCAGGAACTAGGTGAGAATTGTTGAGTTCTGTAGCAAGTGCACGATATAATATAGTGTTAACAAGTGTAGATTTACCAGAACCAGAAACACCAGTAACAACTGTAAACACACCAAGTGGAAATTTCACCATGATATTCTTCAAGTTGTGTTCTCTAGCACCATTTACAACAATTGAATCCTTTAGTTGTACTTTTCTGCGCTTCTTCGGAACTTCAATCACTTTACGACCAGATATATAATCAGCAGTAAGTGAATTAGACTTCTCAAATTCAGATCGCGTACCACAGTAGACAATATTCCCGCCCAAAACACCTGCACCAGGACCAACATCAACAATCCAATCAGCATGGTCTATAGTATCTTCATCATGTTCAACAACTATTAGCGTATTGCCTAAATCGCGCAGATGTGTAAGAGTTGAGATTAGGCGCTCGTTGTCTCGTTGATGCAGTCCAATACTAGGTTCATCCAGTACATACAAGACTCCAGTTAATCCAGAACCAACCTGAGTTGCCAATCTAATTCGTTGTGCTTCTCCACCCGAAAGTGTTCCTGCACTTCGTGATAAGGTTAAGTAGTTCAACCCCACGTTCATCAAAAATTCTAGGCGCGCGGAAATTTCCCGAACAATAGGTTTAGCAATAATTTCATTTGCATTAGTGAATTTAACTGCACAAATCCATTCAAGAGCTTGCGAAATTGGCAAACTAGTAACATTAGAAATTGACATGTTATTAACTTTTACAGCTAAAACTTCAGGTTTAAGGCGTTCCCCATCACAGAAAAAACAAGGCACATCACGCATAAGATGTTCATATTTCTCTCGCGCAGCATTAGAAACAGTTTGAGTATAACGTCGCTCTAACATTGTTATTACACCCTCATATTCAGTGGAATAATCAATAACCCTTCCCCAGCGATTTCTGTATTTCATGGAAACCCTGTTCTCGTGTCCATACAACACAATTTTTTGTAGTTCGGTAGGAATATCACGCCATCTGGCATTAAGATCTAGTCCAATTTCTTCTTCTAATTGGGAAACAGCTCTATTGAAGGTCCCATTTCCACGCATTGGAAAAATTGCACCAGCAAGTATTGAAAGACTATCATCTGGTATAATCAACTCTGGATCAATTTTGCGTTTATAACCAATTCCTGCACATTCTGAACATGCACCATACGGAGCATTAAATGAGAAAGTTCGTGGTTCAATTTCATTTAGTTCAAGTTCATGCTCATTTGGGCACGCCCGAGTTACTGAAAAGTTATGGTATTTTTGATCAGATTTTTCATCTTCTACATCAACAAATTCAACAGTTAATCTACCTTTGGATATTTGAACAGCAGTTTCAATGGAGCCTTGTAGTCGATTTTTGACATCATCATTTATTGTGAGGCGATCTACTACAACATGTATATTATGCCGTTTATTTTTTGCAAGTGAAACTGATCCATCATGCAAATTGACTACTTCTCCATCAATCTTAAAGCGTGTGTACCCTTGTAGTTTAAAATCATTCAGTAGTTTGTCATATTCTCCTTTACGATCTAGCACAACTGGAGCAAGTAGATATATGCGCGTACCAGTTTTAACAGCGAGTAATGTGTCTACAATTGTTGAAATAGGCTGTGAACGAACAACTTCATCACATACTGGACAGTGTTGAATTCCTGCGCGTGCAAAAAGTAACCGTAGATAGTCGTAAATTTCAGTAATTGTTCCTACTGTTGAACGAGGATTGCGATTTGTGGACTTCTGATCAATTGAAACTGCAGGTGAAAGACCCTCAATGAAATCAACATCTGGCTTATCCATCTGACCAAGGAATTGTCTTGCATATGCAGAAAGCGACTCAACATAGCGGCGTTGTCCTTCTGCAAAAATTGTATCAAATGCAAGTGATGATTTACCAGATCCAGAAACTCCCGTAAAAACTACAAATTTTCCGCGTGGAATTTCAATATTCACATTGTTGAGGTTATGAACTCGCGCACCTCTTACCACTAAATTCGTCTTATTCATAATTATGACTCGCCTTTCGTAGATTTTGAAGATATGTCAGATTTTCGTTTATGTCTTTGTAGTTTTATAACAGAAGCTATTGTAGTTAGTGAAATAGTTATTATAATTACCATCAGTGACGGCAGTGTGTGTATTTCTGGTATGAATTCTACTCCAGATCCGTGTAATGCTTCAAAAAGCAGTTTAATACCTACAAATGCTAAGACAATTGCAAGACCAAGTGGGAAGTATTCTAGCTTTTCAATGAGATTACCAAGCACAAAGTACAACTGTTGAAGTCCCATTAGCGCAAAAACATTTGATGTGAAAACTATAAAAGGGTCATGCGTAAGTCCAAAGATTGCTGGAATTGAGTCAAAGGCAAATAGTAAATCAGTTATACCAAGTGAAATAAAAACTACTAACATCGGTGTAAATGCACGCTTTTTGTTATCTGTAGTGACTATAATTTTAGACCCATGATATTCAGTAGTTAGTGGTAGAACTTTATATAAAAACTTTACTACTTTATTGTCTTTATCGGTAGTTTCTTCATCATTTTTTACTAATAGTTTAACGGATGTGTAGAGCAAAAATGCGGCGAAGAAGTAAAATATCCAAGTGAATCTTTGGACTACTAAACCACCTAGTATTATGAATATTCCACGTAAAACCAGTGCTAGTAAAATCCCAATTCCGAGTGCTTGTTTTTGAAGTTGCTCTGGGACTTTTAACTTCGCTAGTATTACAACAAAAACGAACAAGTTGTCAATTGATAAACTGTATTCTGTCAGCCAACCTGAGTAGAATTCCAAAGCGGTGATATGCCCGTAGCGCCAAATGAGTATTAGCCCAAAAACCACTGCTGCAATACCATATACAAGTACCCATAATGCACATGTTGTTGTTTTAGGACGGTGCGGATTTCGGCAATTGCGTACTATATCAACAAGCAACACAACCACCAGTACAACCAGCGTGATGATCTCAAAACTCCAAGATGTTTCCATACTCTGCTTCAACTATATCTAGTATTAAACTAGTTCATTATGTTGCAATCTTGTCGATTACGCCGATAAGAACCACTGACACTGCCCAAAGCACTGACATCAATAAAGTAAACCTATTCAAGTTTTTCTCAGCAACACCAGAAGACCCAGCGCTAGACGCAATTCCGCCACCAAACATGTCGGAAAGACCACCACCGCGACCTTTGTGCAGAAGAATAAGTAGTGTCAACAAAAAAGACGTGAGCACTAGTATAACTTGAAATACAATCTTCAAAATTCCCATATTTTCCTTTCAGTATTATACAGTATAACACAGTTTTTGAATTTTGTCAACCTGAGATACATATTAAAAGTACATTATAACGCACGAAGTTTTTATGCTTTACCCCTAGTGTTCGCTAAACCGCAATCCTCTAAAATCATTTGGTAAATTTAGCACATATAGTCGTTTCCACAGTAGTTTTCAGAGCAATGAACTTGTAATTTATACTATTTACAACTTTATATGGGTTTTTATGGAAAGTGTGCTATAATATTTGTATGAAGTTGAAGATTAAGAAAGATGTGTTGTTAGATTCTATCAACTGGGTGAGTCGTGTAATTGTTGCACGTCCAGTTCTGCCTATACTTTCCAATGTACTACTTGTGGCAAAAGATACTTCACTTACGCTTTCTGCATCAAATATTGAGGTCTCTTCAAAAAGCGAAAAGTTGGCGAATATTGAAAAACCTGGTGAAGTAATTGTACAAGGTCGTTTGTTTGCCGAAGTTGTTAAGGCGCTGCCCAACAAAGATATTACGCTTGAGCTCAAAGGCAGTAAGTTAGTTGTGGAGTCAGAAAACCTGCATTATTCAATATCTTGTGCGCCAAAGGATAGTTATCCAGATTCTACTCAAATGCCAAAAGTTCTTGGGAGTGTGGAAACAGATTTGCTCTTGCGTAGTGTTCAACAAGTTAGTGTTGCTGCAGCAAAAGAGGAAAATACACCGATTCTGACAGCAATAAAGGTTGAAATTGATAATGAGAATATCACATTTTCTGCTATAGATCGTTACCGCATTGCTAAAAAAATTGTTGCTTGGAAACCTAAAAGTAAAATCAGTTCAACAATCACTTTACTAATCAAGAGTAAAAATCTTTTAGAAATTATACGAGGTTTTGAAAGTGGAGGAACTGTTAATATTCACTTTGAAGAAAAAAATCCTAACCGAGTTGGATTCGGCGCAGATGATAAGACAAGTATTTTGCAACTTATTTCTGGTGATTTTCCACAAACTGAGCAATTATTCAAGGATAAGTATATTGAAGAAATAATTATTGAAAAGGATGTTTTTCAAGAAGCAATAAATAGTGTTTCAATTCTAACAGATCAAAATGTTTCAATTATCTTCAATATACAAAAAAATGTGATTAAACTTTCATCACAAGGAAATGAAGAATTTAATGCTGAGAATCAAATTCCTTGTCAATATACAGGAAAAGATATTGCTATAAAGTTTAATTCTGCATATATAAAAGAAGGAATTGCACAGTTCAAAAGTAGATATATTATCATGAAGTTTGATGAGTCAACAAAACCTGTTGAAATCGTAGGAGCGGATAAACCAGATGGTGAGTTAGACATAGAGTATAGATATGTAATTGTCCCAATTCGAGTTACATAGTCTATAAGTAGTAGTTATTTCAATGTTCATAAAAACTGTTGACTTGAATAACTTTCGATCGCATAAAGTTGCAAGTGTTGAATTTATGCGCGGAGTTAATGTAGTGATTGGTGCAAATGGAACTGGAAAAACAAATTTACTTGAAGCAATAAATTACGCTACTAGAAATTTTAGTCATAAAACAAGCAATAAAAAACTACTAATACGGAAGGGAAATGACTGTGCAAGTATAAAATTGGTTGTTCATAAGGAATCATTCTCGTTTACAATACAAAAGGAAATAGCAACTAGTGTAAAAAAGAATCCGAATATCACACCTCAAGTTTGTAAAGTAATTCTTTTTTCGCCAGAAACTATCAATATTATACTTGGCGAACCAGAAAGTAGACGTAATTGGCTTGACAGAATTATTTCCCAGTATGACTTCACCTACTCTAATGCACTACAAAAATTTGAGAAGATTATTCGCCAGCGAAACTTCTTGCTGAAATCCCTGAAGAAGAATTATAAATCTAGTGCTGTAGATACCTTGTTTGTTTGGGACAGTAGACTGGCAAAGTACAGTGAAAATATTACCGCAAAAAGAGCGAAACTGGTGCAATTAGTTGAAAAGTATTATAGTGGAATATATAACCATGTTGCAGAAAATGACAATACTATAAAGGTTAAGTTATTACAATCTGTACAGATAAATACAGAACAGGAAATAGTGCGAGAACTCCAAGGAAATCTGGAAAAAGATATTCTACTGGGTTATACAACAATTGGCGCGCAAAAAGATGATCTGTTAATTGAAGTAGACGGATTTAGCGCAAAGGGAAATTTGAGCCAAGGAGAAGTTTGGACACTTGCTTTTACACTTGTTATGGTTGAACACAAGATTTTCACAGAAAAAGAAAGTACCATGAACTTTCAGGAACCTGTATTACTTCTTGATGATGTATTTTTGGGAATTGATCATAAACGGAGGCAGAAAGTTGTAGAGTTTATTGCAGATAAAGAGCAAGTAATTATTACAACTGCAGATGAGCGCGAGATTCCAAAGAACTTGGTATATAATCGAATTGACATTAAATCTGCTAGTGCTAGTTCTGGTTAAAAAAATCAAATTCTAAACTATACGAGATATTATGAACACGCAGCATTTCTTGAAATTCATCGTAGTTGACTTTTGTAGCAACACCATTGACAATTTCAACTAGTGCATTAACTGTTTCTTGAAATTCACTTGAAGCGTAATTCTGAATCCACTCACGATATGGATGACCTTCAAGATCTTGTCCGAATATCTTCTGCGCCCGTTTAAGAATTTCTTTACCAATCTCTTGATAGAGAGTTGCACATGGTAAAACAACTGCGAGAACCTCCGAATAAGTGCCGTTACTTGCTGTTAAAGCCATATGTCCAATATAACATAGGGTGGCTTTTGACATGGGCGTATTCACGCTATATCCGTTGTTTTTGAGCCACTTCTCCTGGAGTACCTTTTCCTGCGAAATGGAAATTTGTGATTCATTCCAAATTGTTGCATTCTCAGAATCAGGTGCCAGAATAGAAATCTGGGCATAGAGTTTCGCGTACCAAGTCAAATACTGGTAATCTTGAGCAATGTAGTTCGCAAATTTGTCTGCGCTTAAAGTTCCGCTTGCAAGTTCTTCAATAAACTGCATTTTTGAAACTTTTTTGTAGATATGCCTAGTCTGTTCAGTAGCAACTTCACTGAATTGGCGAGTAGTTGGTTTATTGAACCAGAGATGATCAACTGGTCCATTTCCATTCCCCACCTTTAAATCTGCCCCATGTTCAATTGCATTACTGAGCCAAGTCTTTGCAGCCTCAACACTTTCTTCAAGTGAAGTTTTCTGTGGATAAAGTGCCGCAATTGCACTAGAAAGCGTACAACCAGTTCCGTGCGTATTCTTGGTGCTTATAAAAGGTGCAGTAAGAGTCTTCATAACTTCGCCCGCATGATTAACTAGAACATCTTGTGCCAAATCTGTATTTTGCAAGTGTCCACCTTTTGCAAGAACTACTACCTGATACTTCTTGGCTAATGCACTTGCTTGTACAACCATTTCTTCATAAGTTTGAGCTTTCAGAGAGTTTGTTAATACTGCAAGTTCCAAAAGATTAGGCGTAATTAAGTCCACCAAAGCAAATAACTGGCTGAGTGCCATTTCCGCTTCTTCATCAAGTAGTCTATCTCCACTTGTAGAAACCATAACAGGATCTAATACGGAAAACTTCGGGCGGTTTTTGCTTAAGTACTTTTCAACTATGTGGATAATTCTACTTGTTCCGAGCATACCGATTTTGAGTACATCAACTTCAATATCACTAGTAATACTTTCAAGTTGTTGCTGTATAAAAGCACTTTTTACTGGTTCAACTCCAAAAACTCCAGTTGTATTTTGTGCAGTTAGGCAAGTTACCACTCCCATCGCATAAGCGCCATGTGCTGAAAAAGTCTTCAAATCAGCGAGTAAACCAGCACCACCAGTTGGGTCAACACCAGCAATGGACAGAGCCCTCACTCGCGCAGGATTCAGTTTTAGTTGTTCTGACATATTGCATCCCTTCGTTAGCATTATCTAAAATCAGGTTCGTGGGTATACTCTCAGCTTTCATAAATCAGCCACAACCTAATGGCAGTTCATGGTAGCACCCCATGCTCTTTTTATTATACCACACTTTTTTATGCTTGTCAACTAGGCTGCATCAGCATCTAAACTACAACACCCCAAGAGGTAGCGTTTTATACAAGAAACCGCACTTATCACTCTGCTTATACATCATGAAGTATAAAAAAGCCTGTTTTCCCTCTTCAACATAGTACATGTGTATATAACACACATAAGCACCTTAAATCAAACCACGTGCTTATAAATAGCCTTAATGAAGGTCTAGGTTATAAAACCACCTGGATTTGCTCAAGAAGAAATTTTTACATGTACATCCCCCTGAATAAAAGAAGACTTGTATTGAAGAGGGGTTGATGATAAATG
>JAIRWY010000040.1 GCA_031268675.1 Candidatus Ancillula glyptotermitis
TCCGAACATCCACACGCACTTTCTGGCGCAGTAGCGTCACGAATACTGGCAAGTTGTGCTTTAGTGTACTAGTATTGAGCATCTTGTTCGTGGGAATTCTTGGTTGGACTGGATTTGCATCGGCACTTGTTCTTAGCATCATGTTCATAGTGTCAGCAATTCCGTTCATACTCAGGCGCGTACGCTTTGAGGTGCATTTTGAGGTTCAAGAATCTTCTGTTATCGTCGGTGAAAAAGTTCCTGGAACTGTGAAAGTCACGAATATTGGCAAGCGCACTGCATTTGCACAAAGACTTGAAATTCCAATGGTAGATGTGACAAACTCTACTACGAATTACACCGTAAATTCTATTGCAAAAACCACTGCAATTTTGAACATCCCGCTACTTCGAGCTGGTCATATACACCAGGATAACTTCATGCTTCCGACGAAGAAACGCGCGGTATATAGCGTAGGTCCAATTATCAGCATTAAAACTGATCCAGTACATATCTTTCGGATGAATCGCGCACTGAGCCACTCCTCCAAGCTCTTCGTACATCCTAAAACTCTACCACTTCCAAGTAATCAACTGGGCATGATAAAAGATCTTGATGGAAATCCAACTGATAAAATCACTCAGTCAGATATTTCATTTCATGACATCCGAGACTACGCACCAGGAGATCCGATCAAGAACATCAACTGGAAAGCAAGTGCGAAACTAGACAAGTTGCAAGTCCGCCAGTTCGAGGAATCAAAACGCGCAAAAGTAGTATTCGCATTATCTACTAATGAACGAGATTATGCATCAGATGATGAATTTGAACTAACTATTTCAGCTCTTGCGTCCCTTGGTATTCGAGCAGCGACGGACAACCGTGAAATTGAAGTAGTCACATCCGGGGCTGTACAGGAATTTGAACGGATAAAACCAGACATCGAGGTTCATGAAAATCACACCTCAAGAGGTGTACTAGATACTTTCTCAAGTGTCGCAAAATCTTCTAAAGATCTTGGAATTGAGGATGTTTGCAGTAAAATAGGTGAAAAACTGCATGATATCTCACTTTGCGTAATCGGAATTGGAAGTGCAAGAAACCTAAATGATATCCGAAAAGCAGCATTCCAACTGCCTAAAAATGTAGAGATAATTGTAATCTCTTCGAATCCAAAGAGTCCACCAAAAATGTCAGTAATTGGCAGAATTACGTATATCCAACTTGCTGTTTTAGAGGACTTGAAGCAAATAGTTATGAAACGGGTGATATGACAAGAATACGCATTATTGACTGCACTTACTTCATATTCGAACTTTCTCTGAGCCTATATTTAGCATGGAAAATCTACCAGACTTCATACCTGTTTATCACCGCTTTTGTGGCTCTTTTGGGCATCGCAATTGCCATATACTGCACTAAAAAGCACTTTCCTGCATGGCTTATAATCATCATCGGCTTTTTGGGCTACTTACTTGGTGGGTTAGTAGCCAACTCTTCTAAACTATTTACTGGATATATTTCATCAACAATAAAACAGCTCTTTCTCTCTCCAATCTTCTCATGGAAACAACTTGCGACCTTAGATCTTCCAGTTGGCTCTTTTGGAACTGTTCTTGCGCCGTATTTTATTGTTCTGTATTTATCCGCGCTTTTATCCGCGCTTACCTATTTCCAACGACCTCAAAAAGTTCATCTGTTATCTGTTTGTTCGTTTATTATTACAGCATTTGGAGTTGTTTTTGGAGCAAAGACGCATTCACCAGACATCCTGATTTTAGGCGTTCAAATTCAAAGATTGCAAGATATCATGCTCGGTATTCTTCAGTTGCTTGTCACCATTTTGTGGCTGAACCTCAGATCAAAAGGTTCGAATATTCAAATTACTAGTAAGGTAATCTCGTCAACAAACTCCGTCAAACACTTGCTTTCTACTATCTGGAATTTTGCAAGTTTGGTGGTAATAATTGCTATTAGCATAACTGCATCTGTCCATCTAGCTCCAACTCTTGCAGGTAATACTTTTTTGAATCTGCGTGCAAATCCTGTAGTCATCACTCCACCAAATACGTCTCCACTAGACTACTACCGCTCATTTTTCAAGCCTGAAGCGATGCAACATGCAGACACTTCCAGTAATCCCCTAACGCTTAATACACCTCTTTTGCAAGTTTCTGGTGATATTCCAGATGATCAGTACATTCACTTTGCAATTCTGCCAAATTACGACGGCGTTGCTTGGAGCGCATCATCTCCTCTACACACCCCAGAAGATGAATTTCACCAACTGGTGTATAAAATGAGCCCAGAAAAAGCAACTAGTAAAGTACATATTACCAATCTAGGTTTTAACTCTTCGTGGCTTCCAACTGTTCAAAACACCGTTTCTATCGAGTTCCAAGATAATAACAATGACCTAGAATCTAAAACTTTCATAAATAGGACTACTAATTCACTGATCTTGTCAAATGCAGGTGTGGTAAATGGCAAAATTGAAGGAGACATGTCTCAATATCATCTACCAGTTGGAACGTCCTACGATTTGCTATGTGCGCATATGCAAATACCCCCTGATAATACTGCTCCAGTAAATTCAAAACCGCACTTCGCTTCACCTGAAAGAACGCCCAATCTCATGCAGTGGTTGAACAAGATGAACTCGGTTGTTCCTGGTAATACTGTTGCTGATGTCAAGAAACTCAGCGACGAGTTAGCGTACTACTCGTATTTATCACGCTCGCTCGATGATCCACGTAAATCTGCAGAAACTGCGAGAAGCACAAAAACTGAAAGAATTTCAAAGACTTGGCTTCCGTCTCCTGATTACCAATTTGCTGCGTCCACTTCAGGTTCAAGTTACGCTCGGGTTGATGAAATGTTCGAAAACCTCCTCAAATACAACCCCGAATGCAAACGAACAGACACTACATCTGCTTGCGGAGTTCTAGTTGGCGATGAACAACAATTCGCATCCGCTATTGCACTTCTATCTGATGCTAAAGGGTTCGACACCAGAATGGTTGTTGGTGCAAAAGTACCTGAAAGCGGCGAAGTTCGTGGGGAAGATGTACGTGCTTGGGTGGAAATTCGAGCTGACAGTACTGATAACTGGACGCCTGTTCATTTCAATATTCGAGAAGATAACAAAATACCAGTAGTCGCCCCTCAGAGCGTTCCAAATGCATACAATACGGATACTCATCGCATCGACAGCGTAAACACTTCAGTTCCTGAGCAAAAGCCTCAATCTGGGACCAGTGAAACTGTGGCGAACACAAGCATTTCAGTGTCTCATGCGTGGATTTTCATGCTTCTTAAGAGTGCTTTTTGGTGGTTGTTCTTGCTATTGTTGTTTGTTACACCGTTTGCAACTATACTCATCGCGAAAAAAGCCCGTAAACTCATGCGTTCAAGAATTGCTGATGTAGAAGTTCGAATTACATCGCAGTGGATGGAACTTGTAGATTTTAGAACTGATTGCGGCGAATTACAGCCAGCATTGGCAGACACCAGAAAAGACTACGCATTAAAAACAGGAAACGAGAATATCCTTCAACTAGCACACCTTGCAGATAGAGCAGTTTACGCAGAATTTGCACCAAACAGTGCGTTTTATTCGCAATTTGACGTGATTTTACAAGGCGTAATAACTTCGAGCAGAGCCAAGATGAAACCACTACAGAAAGCGAAGATGATGTTAAGTATTCGATCCCTTATTAATAAACCAACTAGGAGGAAGTATGAAGGATAGGACCGAACTAGATACAACTGCATTAGATTTCACCACCCTCGAAGATAACACTGAGCTTGATGACGGCACGGTACTCGCTGAAAACAGCGATAAGACTGAACTTGCGGATCGCACCGCACTAGCGGATGCAACTGAGCTTGATGACGGCACCGTGCTTGAGGAGCATACCGAACTGGTGGATGTAACTGCACTTGAAGATAGCACTCTGCTTGCAGATTCTACCACGCTTGAGGACGATACATTACTCGAAGACAGCACCGCATTAGATTTCACAGAGGTTGATACTGAACTTCAAAACGAACTGACAAGCCTGAAACAGCTGAAATGCAGCATCAAGAAGAAACAAGCACCTTCTTCTACGTTCGGGCGCCAGGAACCTTCGCCCCCGCACTCGCCCAGAGGTCTACTCGCACTTTCTAGCAACCCCAAATATACACCGCGCACTACTCCTCTTCGCAAAGTTACCTCCTACATCGCCCAGACAGTTCCTGCGATCGGCAAGTACAACCGAACAGTTTCATCAACCTCCGCTGTGCAACGCACGGTGCTCAAAGTGCTAGCTTCTGGGGCGATTGTATGGGTCATCAGCTTGCTGGGTGTCATTTTCCTGAGGTGACAGGTAGTATGTGCATATGTGCAAATAGTCAGGCACTTGAATGTTTTACTTGACAAAATGCAAGATTTGTGATAAAATGAGAGTATATGAGGGAAACAGAATGACAATTTATACGGATGCTGATTATATATTTGCTCTATTATCGCTAAATGAGCAGAAATTATATAATGTGGGTAAAAAGGTTAGTTGGTGCGAAATTACACTAGATATTTTGCACCATAGAGATAATCTTGCCGATTTCTACTTTGAAATTGAGGATGAAAATTCGGTGTTAGTAAAAAATAAAGCTTATCAAGATATATTAAAAACTACTGCTGAGCAAGTAAAAAATTGGCTAGAAGACAACCTACACATTATAACAGTTTTGGATGATGATTTTCCGCAACAGTTGCTTGACATTCAAGAAGTGCCTCCTTATTTATTTTACGAAGGAGTACTTAAAGAAAACGATTTAGGTATGTCAATAATTGGAGCACGTGAATGTTCATCTGAAGGAGAGAAGGTTGCAAAAGTTGCATCTGGTATTTTAGAAAAATATGGACTAACTGAAATCGGTGGATTGGCTATGGGAATTGATACGATTGGACATAATTTTGCACTAAATAATAAAATGCGAACAGTTGGTTTTTTACCTTCTGGAATTCGAAATCTACCAAATAATCAAGCAGAGATTCTTCTGCCACAGATTGTAAAAAATGGTGGTTGCGTTTTTTCCCAATTTAAGCCCTACTCCGCACCTTTTATGAAAGGGGTTGCAACCAACACTTATTATCTACGAAATGCACTAATGTCAGGCTATGGCATTTGCTCAATTGTAATAGAAGCTGGAGAATATAGCGGAACAAAACATCAAGTTGGTCGCGCCATCAATCATGGGCGTCCAGTAATATTAACCAATCTTGTTTACGACAACACACAGTGGGGCAAAGAATTTGTTAGCAAGTATAAAAGCATAACAGTTGTTTCGTCTATAAGCGAAATGGATGAAAAAGTAAAAGAACTACTATCTATAGAAACATCACGAAGTGCAAAAATCAACCTGAGTGGGTTGGTGATGACTTAGGAATGACAAAGGGTATTGAACGAACTTTTGAGGGAATTGGTAAGTGCCTCACTAGATACAAGATAACTGGAACAGGAACTGAAGCATTAGACCAGAATGAAGAAGAATATGGTAATGTTTTAATTAACACAACAGATTTTGAAAATTCTACTTGTGATATTTGCCGAACTCCTATTAGTACAGATGGTTTCTCATATTGCGATTCTTGTCTGACTGAAAACCTATCTGACTCAAAATATGCAGACCATGTTATAAATCACTTTTATTCTCGTATTTGGTTTGAACAGTATCCAACTAAAAGTTATATGATTATGGATGGCTATAAGAAAAGCGAATTTCAACTTGAAAAATATAAGCCACTTTTCAAACTGTCCTTCCAAAATGCATTTGAAATTCACCGAGAGTGTTTTAAGTCAATCATTAAAAATGCGATAAGTCATTGGTTATTTGTTCCATCTACTCATATACGTCCCGATGATTACGTTCACCCCATTGGTAGGATAATCACTCAAGAAGTCATAGATTCTGCATTCTCCAATAGTCCTATTTTTGTAAACTGTCAATATGACTTTACAAAGAATGTCGCCAAACATACAATTAGTTCAGATAAATTCATACTACCCATTCAAGAAGTACACGCTAACTCTCATCTGTTAATTGTGGACGACTCATGGACTGCTGGAGCAAACACAGAGTCAATTGCACTGAAGGCAAAAGAATTAGGATTTTCTGAAGTTACAATTTGGACAGTTGCAGATATGGTGGACGGAAGATATCTAAATGTAAAATCGGTTGTAAATAAAATCAAAATTACCAATAAATACTATACTCCACATTTTTGCCCGATATTTGGCGTGAAGATGAAAGAAATATCAAAAAGTATTGCAGATGATGTAACTACCACTAATAATGAATGGAGCAGGTAGTATGCAAACACTGCCACCATTCGAACCCCGTATATCCACAGCGCTGGGTATCCTCGAACTCCTGAAAGAGCGATGTGGCTCATATTATGCGGTTGCAGCTCGAACAGGCGCAAGTGAAGATCACATCTCTAGAATAGTTAACAAACAACGCCGTCCTAGATATGACGACATCATCAAATGGGTAAACAATGCTGGATTATTCATCACTCCATGGGGACTAGTAGAAAAAGATGAACTAGGAAATTGCACTCACCTTCTTGGATGTCCATCATCTCTTGAGTCTCGCGGTGGAGTAAATCCTCCATTGTAATTGCGCATGCTTTGCGGCGGTTTTGGTAGTTCATCAGTAATATCTTCAACCTGTCTAGTTGTCTCATTTTCTTGGAGGTAACCCGTTTTACTTCGAGCAGTATCAAAGTCTGCACTTTCAACAACTTCACCCTCATCTTCTACTTTTGAACGACTCGCAATCAGCGAAGACTTCTCCAAATCATCTGCAGTTTTAATCCTTGTTACAAGGTCCGTTATACCATCAACATCAGTCATCTTAAAAGGCACAAGTAGTTCACTTTTCAAAATTTCAACACCTTGTTTTGCACGCCTCAATTCCTCTTCTAGTAGATAATTCTCCTGACAAATCTTACCAATTTCAAACACTGTCTTCATCAGGTTCAGTATTGATGTGTAGTCTTTTGAACCGCTTTGAAGTATTCTGTTTACACCTAGTAGCGCTTGAAAATCTAAATCCATATGTTTATACTGGTTCAAATTACTTACCGCATCATCCCTTGTTTGAGCGGCTACTGCAACCTGCAAAGCGAACCTATGCATCGGAGATGCTGTCAATTCAAAGCGTCTACTCATATTACTAAAAGTTGCAGAAACATATCTATTAGTACGCGCCATATTTACTGGATCTCCATCTTCTAACGCCTCTTTCAACTTGTCTCGAAGTGCAACTAATTGCTCAGAACATCTCTTGAAATCATCTGTATCTGGCTCGAACTTTTCAGGTCCTTTGTGAACTGCCCGCTTGTGGTCACGTGCTGCCTTCCACTCATCAAATGCCTTACTACTCGTTAAGAAAACAGACTCGTTAACCTCATTCATATCAGCAACCGACGGATCTTCAACTCCCGCCCAGTGCATCCGAAGTCTCTTAATTGACAGGTCATTTGCTAACTTGTTCCCACCATACCAGTAAGATTTCGATCCGTCTGGTAGTGTTTTATCACCCAGCCTAAGAGCAACAGAATAACCAATTACCTGTTTAGGGTTGTTCTTGTCAAAACGAGGTTTTAGCAGTACTGAGTTCGACCTGAGCCTCCTGACAAACTCATCTTCTGAAGTTGAAGACACTGCTGCAGCTCTGACAAGTCCTTGTAGTTTTCTGCGCGGCAATTCATAAGATTTGATGTTCCAGATTAACTTTTGACGCTCATTTTCACTCAAATCAAAGAACTCCTTACCCTTGTACTTTTCTGAAGTTTCTGAGTCTGCACTGAACCTCTCGTATGCTAGATGCTCGGCGTAAGTTGCAAACTCCTGAGCGGTATACGACTGTTCGCTCCTAACTTCCGAGTGTTTAAGGTGCTTGCTTAAGAACGGAAATCTCTGCTCAATTAGTCTCGCTGCTTTTGCAGTTCTTTGTTTATCAAAACTGTCATTCCACTGCTTGCCGTCTAAATTGTAGCGGTTAAAAATCATATGAATGTGATCATTTCCATTCTTACTAAGTCCATGTCTAACGGCAACCCAGCGACCTCCATGTTCTTGAATACCCATCAACTTTGCGTACTCATGGGCAACATCGTCCCAATTCTTGTCAAGTAGTTCTACATCACCTGCTGGGTTTGAAAACACAATATGTTGCAGATGTCTTGAAGTACTTCGTACGTCTTCTGGAGTCACATCATCGATATATTTGATTGCTAGTTTCTGCTGCTCTTCAATTGAAAGTCCAATACTATCTAAGTGCAAAGCAGACGAACTTGAAACAATGTGCTGATCAGTATGTTCATTTGCATCCCCTTTTCCGAACAAGTAGTTGACTAGTTTTTTACTACTTGTTGGTTTTGATATCAACTTAATTATCATGAGTTCTTCTCTAGAATCATATCAATAAGTCTTTCACTTTTTGCTCTAATTTCTCTTAAACCTTTTGCATATTTTTGTAATTTATCCATTTCGTGTATCAAACTTTCTGAGCTCCAACTCTCACCATTTTCATGATTTGTTGCTTTAATTCCAAGCCACTGACCACTAGCAACATCAATGATTTTTTCAAACTCAACACTGTCCCAATGTTTAACTCTAGTTGGTAAGTAGTTCATCCAACGAACTGTGTCATTAATATTTCCTCCAATTTTCGCAATTTCTACTTGTAATTCTGATACTACTTTTATGAACTTTTTGAGGTTTAAAACATCTTCATCTTGAAGTTTTTTAGGTGTCATTATTGGTTTTTCTAATACTCTTGTACGAATATACTTTGACAAACTTTCACCTGCGAGAATTGATCTCCTTTCAAGAATATCGCGCTCATCTCTACTGATTCTTAATGTAATACTTTCATATTTGCACTCCATGAGATTTTTACCTTTTGGTCTACCTCCTTGCTTGTTCCAACCATTTGTTTTGATTTTAATTTCAGGATTTGCCAGCTTATATTTTCGCACCCAATTATAAATAGTGCCTTCTGGAATTTCATTTTCTTTTGCAATTTGCTGCACAGAAATTTCTCTATTCTCATCAAGGATTTCATCCATGACTTTGCGTTTGAAAACATCGCTATACACTTTTTGTTTTACCACAATCAACTCCATTTCTTTTCAGCCTGCGCCACTTTTTGTTCGGTTCTCCGAGCAAAAAGATAATTCCTACAACTATATTATATCACGGATTGATGTTAGATGTAGGAAGTCAAGGGTATTTTATGTCTTTCATAATACCACATCTTGCCGTGCCATTAAAATGGCATATTCGCCAAATCTTTGATTTGTCATTTTTCTGTGATTTTATTGCTACGCTACGCGAACAAACTTTGTGGATTTTTTGCGCTGCATTTTCATGTTTTTATTTTTAGTTTTGCTGTATCTTGGATAAATTGTTTTCAAGTACGCACCGTTTTCGCTTCACTTGGTGAGTAGATTTGTGCTAGCTGTTGCTCGCTTTCCTGTTGCTTTTTGTGCTTGCTCTAGTTGATGACTTTTCATGCACCTTATTCATCTGGATCTTTTTTGGACAACTGTTTCACGAAGTGAAACGGGCGTCAGTGGTGGAAGTTTGAAACCGCCAGAGGTTTCAAGATGTACAATATTTTGACAAAGGTTATCTTGATTGCTTTAGCGAGATGCACTCCTAGTGTTATTGTTGGCTACCAGACTAATTCTCTTCTAGTTCTTAGTAGATTGCCCGCTCTAGTCTTCTATCAATATCTCTTCATTGATTCCTTTTACTACAAGCGATAAATCAACAAGAGGTTTTAGTTTCTCGTTGGTGCAACTGTCCGCAAGTTTCATACTTAGTTTTGTGTGAAATATACTTCCTTCTGGACTAACTGTAAGCTTACACTTTACTCCGCCTAAGTCATATATAGCCATGCTATAATCATCGCCGCCGTCTATACGGTAGGGTTTCAAAAATTCAAAATAACCTACTACATTTTTATTTTTCAACGGGTTTCCACAAATAATGCCTCTGTCCAGCTCACATATAGCCACTAATTCATCAATATTATTGTCATCAGGTTTATTTTGGGTACTGAATACTTTAACAATATAAGCCTCCTCACCAAGTTTTCTCTTGACGCGTACGTTTACACCACCCCATTTCACAGACGCGTAGAAACCTCCTACATACATCCTTTCAACATCAGGCGAGAGTTTCTTTAGTTCTTCAAGTATTCTCTTTTGTCGTTCATAATCCTTCATCGTCTATCTCCTATTGCTTCCGCCGACGCTATCTGCTCAATTCTTACTTCTTCTTGTTTTACTTTGTCTTCAATATATTTTGCAAACCCTTGAACATCATTTCGGTTGATGAACTCAAAATATATGGAGCGATCTTCAACTGGGATTACGCATGGTGCTAATCCATTTTTTAGCAACTCGTAGTTTATAAGTAGTCGTCCAGTTCTTCCATTGCCATCGATAAACGGATGGATTTTTTCAAACTCAATATGCATGGTGGCTATTTTTTCAAAAACCGAATCAAACACAGTATTATTGTAGTTGTCAATAAAATACATCATAAGATTATAGATTTGCGTTTTATCAGGTGGAATATGTTCACTACCTCTTATCAACACATTTACATTTCTAAAGCCTTCAACTTCTAAAATATTCTTGTTGATTGTTTTGACAATGTCAACAATAAACTTCTGCGTCAAATTTTCAACGTGTTTGTGTATTATATGGTTAATGGCATACTTATGGTTTATTGCTTCATAAATTTCTCGTGAAGTCGCTGTAATCTTAAACGACTCATCATTAAAGATAATTGCGTACGTATTTGCATAAGTAAGAGTAGATCCTTCAATGGCATTAGAGTTATAAGTACTCCTAGTGATAAAATCTTCAAAGTATGCTTTAGAGTTTTTTAGTACATCAATTGCTTTACTAGTCATTATTTGTCTCCTTTCTATATTCTACGTCAATGGTTAACCTGTAAACTTTTGACATATCTTTCTATATAAGCATTAAACATGAAATCAATATATTTTGTTGCATCTTCTGTCCAAAAAAGTTCGCGCAAAGCATATTCATATCTTGTCATATGGTCAATACCAGAAATCATTACTGGAAGATAGCCGTTATTTGCGTTTATCCAGTCTTGAGTAAGTCTGGCAGTGCGTTTGTTTCCGTCCTTAAAATATTGCCACAGCGTCGCATTGGCTGACCAAACAAATCCTCTAAGTGGTGGGCGCAACTTATAAATATCGTTAAGCATTTTATCAAAATTGTTTACAAGATTTTCACCGTTTGTTCCTGCAGAAATGCCAATAAATACTTTGCCACCAGAATCAATTTTTATGTCTTTTCGCTTCATCGGAATAGTTCCGCGAATAGAACCAGCATAGTCAATAATCTTCCCCGCATCACCAACCCAAAGATTAATTTCTTCAATTTTCTGGCGAGTAATATTTGTTCCAATATTGCCAATTACGAAATCTATAGCTCTTGACATGCCGTGAAGTGCAGCGACTTCATATTCTGTTTTAGCTGTGTCAAGTTCCTCGCCATCGAGCGTCGCAGATACTTGATCAAAAGTGTACGTTGAGCCTTCTAGTGTAAGAGCATTATAAACATATTGTTTTTTGAACTCTTTTTGCGTCCAGTACTCCTTAACTTCATCGGTTTTATATACAGGTAAATCATATTTATGCATACTTTCATTGAAATGTAGATCACCTTTTATATAATACGTTCCTAAAGTTTGGAGAACATCCCTAAAATTAGGCGTTCTTTTCATATCTTCATTAGCATTCATTTTTATACCTTTCTTATTTAATTATTTGTCAACTTTTTTCAGAAGTTCTACCACTGCAAGTTCAACAAAGTCACTAATAGATTTAAGCCCTGACTCATCTGAGTTTGATGCAATGTAGATTTTAATCTGTTTAATGTACTCTGGATTCATATATATCCCAATCTGTTTTCTAGGATTACCTTTTTTGTGCGTACTGTCAGAGTTCAAAACTTCTACTATTTTTTGACCAACAGTTTTTGAAGAACTACTGCCTTCTTTTTTTCCATATAGTGCCATAGCGGTAATGCTATTTTTATCTTCCTCGCTTAAACTTCTATACTTAGCAAATTTGTCTTTTGGTTTATCATTCATGCTTTTTTCTCCTTCACTATTTGTTTTGCGATTTCATCATAAATTGAAAGTAATTTTTTTACCCCAAAACTAGGCAACTCATCAAGTCCTTTTTGCTGGGTAACTGTTTTATTTATCGGCTCTCTATCTGGAATAAAAGGCTCAATTACACTTAAATCATTATCAATGGTTAGTTCTTTCATGTATTCAATCCACTCATTGGCAGAAACAACATTGGACTTGAATTTATTTACCACAATACCAGCAATAGCAACATCACTATTAAAGTATTGTCTAACGACGTCAATTGCACCAAGAATTTTTGTAATACCAATTGAAGAGAACATCTTTGCTTCAGTTATTATCGCAATTTTGGAGCTGGCAGTAAATGCATTCATAGTAATTCGATTGATATTTGGTCCACAATCAATTAAAACAATGTCTATATGTTCCGACAATTTTTCTAATGCTTTTTTTAGATAAAACTCAGATCCAACTGCACCGTCACTTGACATAGCTGCAAGAACTTGAGACATCATATGTTTCCCAGATGGCAAAAGATATACATCTTCAAAAATAGTTGCTTGAATAGATGTTTCAATTGCATGAATTGGAGCTGAAATTAAGAAATCTGCAACACTTGATTCAATGGTTGTGTCTGATGCCAAAAGACTCTGAGTAATATTTGCTTGCTCATCAAGATCAACCACAAGTACAGATTTACCCTGCAGCGAATATGCTCGAGCGAGATTAAAGCAGAGAGTCGTTTTTCCAACACCCCCTTTTTGATTACAAATTGTGATTACATCACCTATGTTTTTATACTTTTGATCCACTTTTATGTCCCCTTCTACTTCTCATTATTATAATAATAAGTTAACTTACTACTATAATAATATACTGATTTATTACTATATTAACATTATATCATATTATCATTTGTATGTCAAGCGATTTTGTTACTATAATAGCATACTATTGTATTAGTATGTTGATATGTTAGTATATTAGCACAATAACATCATAGTATACATTATATGGTTTACACTTTCGAATTTAAGACAAAACATTCAATTACTAGTACTACAATTACCATTTTCTGCACTTATTATAACAGGTAACTTTTCATGCACCTTATTCATCTGGACTTTTTTTAGACAACTGTTTCACGAAGTGAATCAGGCGTCAGTGGGGGAAGTTTGAAACCGCCAGAGGTTTCAAGATGTCTAGTTATTTGTACTGTAAATATGGTATTGTATTATAATGTTTCTTGCAATTGTGACAGTACTTTTGTAACCAGTAAAAAATCCTTATTCATAATATGCCCATATCTTTTTACAGTCATCTCTATAGATGCATGCCCAAGATGATGGGACACAACGTGTATTGGGATATTTTCGCTTAACATCCAGGTAGCACATGTATGCCTTAGGTCATGAATTCTCAAATGCTTTTTGCATACTGGAAGTGCTTTATCTTCTTCCCTTATCCATTTTGGTAGTACGCATCTATTTCCGTTAAATAGTTTCGTAGCTGGTATCCAATACCGTGATTCAAATGTTGGGTACTTAAGTCTTTTTCCACGTTGATTTGTGAAAACATACTCATCATCTTTATTCTGGCTGATTGCTTGTAGTTCTTTAGTCAGTTTTCTAGGTAGTGCAATTGTACGAACTCCAGATGCAGTTTTAGGGTCTCGCATATAGCGATTGTGATCACCCCACGCCTTAGAAATCCTAACAGTGTTATGTTCAAAATCAAAATCTGCATATTGAAGTGCAGTAATTTCACCAAATCTTAATCCTGTTAAAACCAGTGCTTTGACGAATAATCTGTAATGCGGATGAATGAAATTTAGAAAATTAGAAAACTCTTCTGATGATAAAGTAGTCATTTCTGTATGTCTTCCTTTTGGCAACTTGAACGTATTAAAAGGATTTATTTCTACATAGCCAGAATCAAAAGCCAAATGATAAGCTGACTTCACAAAACGCACCTTGTGCCAGACTGTCTTAATCTGAAGACCTCTGTCTAGCTCTTCTTGAACCCAATGCGTAATATCCGAGTGCATTACTTCATCAGCTTTCATCTCGCCAAACCAACCAAGATTAACCGTAATCTTCTCTAAACTATCCTTATAATGTCTTGTAACATTTAGCAATTCAGCCAATGCGTGCTCGCACAAATCTATCACTTTCAATTCCATATATTACATTATACATAAAAAGTTGAACGAAATTTTATGCAAATTATACAAAAATATGATATAATGTACCCAGTAACGAGTATAATTTTCAATGTTGTGTTACTTATACCACATGCCTATGACATTTTCAAATCCCTACGCATACGCATGCAAACTACAACACCTTCTATTGACTGCCAAATACTTAAACTGCTTATGCAAAATGTGAACAAGTGTATATCAAGAGATGATATTATTGCTATGTTTATAATCTTGTGCTTATATCTTAGATTTAGCGCTAGAAGAAG
>JAIRWY010000011.1 GCA_031268675.1 Candidatus Ancillula glyptotermitis
TATACACTAGGTGTTCGTCTTTCCCAAGTTTGGACATCTGGTGTTCTTTATTTACTTGTATTCTTGCATCTTCCATAATCTTCTCCGTCTAGTAATTCAACATTTAGGTGTTGTAGTTCTGATTAGAACGTAGCTGAAAGCAAAATGTCATAGGCATGTGGTATAATGTAAAGTGTGGTTGTATATGCATTGGTGCTTGCTGGGGGAGTTGGATTACGTTTTTCAGCACAAAGTAGCACACAAGAATACTCTAAACTAGACAAGACAATCCCCAAGCAATTACAGTTGCAGGGTAATTGCAGTGTACTTGAGCGAACTGTTAATGCATTTGAGATGTGCAAGCTTATCGATCATATAGTTGTGGTAATGAATGAGAAATGGATTAAAGATACCATCCACTATTTAGGTAAAATATCAAATAGTAAAATCCTAGACATTATAAAAGGCGGTGTTACTAGAGCCAAATCTAGTATACTTGGTGTTGAATATATTAAAGAACATGCAAAAACCAACGCAAAAGTACTTATACATGATGCTGTACGCCCCCATATTAAGCAGGATCAGATTGCCAGAACTATACAAGCGCTTGATGAGTCTGATGCGGTTTTACCAACAATTCCAGTTGTGCAGTCCATAATTGAACTTGGTGATAATGGAAGTTTTGCATATTGTGAGCGTGATAAATATCAACTTGCTCAAACTCCGCAGGGGTTCAAACTTGATGTTATTTCTGCAGCATACAGTTTATTTGAACAAGCGCATGATAATTTTGAGCCAACTGATGATATATCTGTACTTATGCGTTATTCGCCAACTGCACGCATTAGTACAATTGAAGGCAGCCCGACTAACAAGAAAATTACATATCCTAGCGATTTATAGGCTTTATTAAATTCTTGCAGTTGATTACACTTTGTAAAAGACTTTATGCATACAACTTTTCAAGAAGAACTGAACGCTCGCGCAGGTATATATCAAGTTCCATTGCATCTGGACTTACTTGGAGAGCAATTGAATTATAACCGCGCAAGAATAACCCATCAAGAGACCTCAATCGGGAAAGTGCAACGTATCCCATGCCCATCTCAAAAGCATTTGACAGATCAATATATGCACTATCAAGTGTCATGCCCTGCGACTTATGGATGGTTATAGCCCACGCTAGCTGCAAAGGAACCTGAGTAATTGATGCCACAATTCGTTCCTGATCTGTGATATTCCAACTACTTGGTGTAAATACATGCTCAGTTCCATCCAAAAGTTCAACTCGCGCAAGTGCAACTTCTGAATCTTTACTTTTCTCAAAACCAGTTACAATCCCACGAGAACCGTTGACATAATCACCTTCTGGATCATTTTTGAGCGCAATTACTAGTGCACCTTTTTTTAATTCTAACCTTTCACTTGCCAAACAGTTTCTCTTCAGACTCTCTACAATCCATTTATCACCAGAACTTTTCATTACATATGTAAATTTTGAAGCTTCAAGTTTACCAAGTTTCATTCTATTATGTCCACTTACATTTAGATTTCGTGTATATAGATGTGTAATGTCATCGTCTATAGTTACTTGCTGTATTCGCGAATCAAGTAAAGATTTATGCAACTTAGTAAGTGTTCCAGACCGCAAATTCTCCAAGATTTGAACATAATTATCATCTGCTTGTCGATGCTGTTCAGTTAGATAACATATAGCCAAATCCAAATCATCCCAAGATCTTGAAGTTGATACAAATTGTGCCCTTTGATTAGGTGAAGATGAAATTGGTGGTAGTTGAAAAAAATCACCGCATAAAACCACTTGAACTCCACCAAATGGTAGATTTTTACGGCGTACTTTTCTAAAAATCTGGTCAACTAACTCAAACTGATGACATTGCAACATAGAAATTTCATCTAGTACAAGTATATCTATAGATCGAATTTGAGGTGCTTTGAATTTCTTAAATGCCCATTTTTCAAAGAATCCTTCTGGTAGTTCATTCAGAATTCCTAAACCTGAAAATGCATGAATTGTTTGCCCCTCAATGTGTGTTGCTGCGATTCCAGTACTGGCAGTTATTCCAACGCGTTTATTTGCTTTTTGAGCCTCAGATATGAACTTATTGAGTGTATAAGTCTTGCCAGAACCCGCAGATCCAGTCAAAAACGCATTTCTGCCTTCTAGTAGTATCTTTAATGCAGTAGATTGTTTCATGCAGTATGCGCTTGACTGTGGTTAAAACTCATGGAAATATATGCACAGGCTAATAGTGCGAAAATGTACGCTTGTAAAACTGCAACAAATGCTTCAAATATCAACATAAATGCAGCAAAAGAAAGTGTTACTACTCCTAACGGTTTCATTACTGGAATTGCATAAAACACGAAGAACTGAGTCGCTGCATAGCAAAGCCCAAGTAGAATATGTCCAGACATCATGTTGGCAAAAAGTCGAATAGCTAGTGATGCAGGTCGTATTATTAATAGTTGCGCAAGTTCAATAATTGAGTAGATTATGTATACATACGGTGGTAAACCAGGTGGAAATAACTCGCTCTTGATAAACACGAGCAAGCCTTTAATTCCACCACCATGTGAATGAATACCTTCTCGCCAGTATGCAACAAACACCCAGAGTGCAAATACTATTGGAATTCCTATTCCAGCGGATGCTGCCAAATTTAAGCCTGGAACTATACCAGTTATATTCAGGAAGAATATGGAAAAGAATAGTGTTGCCACCATCTTGTAGTAGCGTTTTCCTGCATCTTGACCTAAGTTGTCATATGCCAGTTGTTTGACAAACTCAAGCATCATTTCAATCATGCTTTGTGGCTTAGTGGGTAGCAAAATCCCATCAGAGGTTCGTTTATGCGCTCGCTTAGTGGTTATATAAAAGAACACAACTACGAATACAACTAGAATAAAGCGTATCAAATCGAGACGATTCAACTCAAACCATGTTCCCCTGAACAAAAATGGTTCTGGAAGAAAGTCATCAATTGACGGTGGCTCAAAACTGCCTGCTGCATAAAAACTCATACCTCCATTATACCACATGCCTATGACATTTTGCTTTTTGCTGGATTCAGATCTGAAGTGAAACACCTTAAGAAGTAGCATTATCACTCTGCTTATACATCATGAAGTCTAAAAAAGCCTGTTTTCCCCCTTCAAAATAGTACATGTGTATATAATACACATAAGCACCTTAAATCAAACCACGTGCTTATAAATAGCCTTAATGAAGGTCTAGGTTATAAAACCACCTGGATTTGCTCCAGAAGAAGTTTTTGCAAAATGCCTCCCCTGAATAAAAAAGTCTTGTATTTAAGAGGGGTTGATGATAAATGGAAGGTGTTGTATTTTGGGTGCGGATGTGCTTTTGCTTGACAAGTAGAAAAAAGTGTGGTATAATACAACTTATGGTTTGCACTTGTTGCATACCACTGGAAGCTTAGCAGTAAATGTTGCTTCAACCAGCAGTGATGTTGGTTATACGTATTGGTACAGAAATAGAAAAGAGGATATAGTGGCTGGTAATAAGTTAAGTAAATCAAGAAGGCAGGTTCGTTTATCACGCGCATTGGGTCTTGCTTTAACACCTAAGGCGCAGAAGCATTTTGATAGACGTCCATATGCGCCAGGTGAGCATGGACGCAATTCTCGTTCAAAAGAGTCAGACTACAAGATTCGTCTAAAAGAGAAACAGAGATTACGCGCACAATATGCACTTAGGGAAAAACAACTTCGTGCTGCATACGAATACGCTAAAAAGAGACCAGGACTAACAGGTGAAGTTATGATTGAAACTCTTGAGGCTCGTTTAGATGCACTGGTTTTACGTGCTGGTTTTGCTAGAACTATTCAGCAGGCTCGTCAAGTAGTTGTGCATGGGCATTTATTGGTTGATGGTCAAAAATTGGATCGTCCATCAGCGAAGATTAAGCCAGGTCAAACAGTACAAGTGCGCCCGAAAAGTCAAACTCTTGCTCCGTTTTTTGTTGCTGCAACTGGTGCTCACAGAGATGTTTTACCAGAAACTCCAATTTATCTTGATGTTGATTTAACTAAGCTCTCATTTAAATTGGTGGTTGCCCCAAAGCGCTCGGAAATTCCAGTAACTTGTGAGGAAAATCTTGTTGTTGAGTATTATGCTCGGTAATATAGGAAAAATCTGAACATGAATATTCCAGCACTAATAGCAGCAATTGCATTTTTAATCTTGATGGTTGGTTTGACTGTTGCTTTGCTGGTTTTGACATTTGAAGCACGGAAGACTCTTCAAAAAGTTAATGCAGAATTAGACAAAGTGGCAAAAATTACAAGTTTGCTAGTTGGACCTTCAAAAGATGTGATTGCATTTTTAGGCAAATTGAACGCGTATATAAAAGAGCCATTAGATTTTGTATTCTCTGCTTTAGGTGATTTTTTCAATGCTTTTAGTTCAAAAGGTTCAAAAAAACGTAGTGGTGGTAGTGCTAAAGATACCGTTGGATCTGTAATTTCTATATTAAGCGTCATAACACCAACTGTTGTTGAAAAAATAAAGAAGCGGAGAACAGCTGGTAATCAGGATGAAGACTAAGAAGTTTGAGACTATTTGTGTACGTGGTGGTTACAGTCCGAAAACTGGCGAACCAGTTGTACCTCCAATTGTTGCGTCTACAACATATCGCTACGAAACTACTGAGCAAGTTCATGAACTTTTTGATTTATCTGCACAAGGATATTTCTATTCACGCATAGAGAATCCTACGAATACCGTTGTTGAAAAGCGAGTTGCTTCACTTGAGGGCGGTGTTGGAGCAGTTTTGACATCATCTGGGCAAGCAGCAACTTTTTTTGCAATCATCAACATCGCTGGTGCTGGTGACCATATTGTTGCAGCACGGTCAATTTATGGAGGTTCTGTTAATCTAATACAACACCGATTGTCAAGACTGGGAATTTCATGTACATTTATTGACAACGACTCAACTCAGGCGCAGATTGAAGCAGCTGTGGAGCCAAATACTAAGTTGATTTTTGGCGAAGTTCTTAGTAATCCTACACTCAAAGTACTTGATATTGCAACTTGGGCAAATGCTGCGCACAATAAGAATATTCCGCTGATTATAGACAATACATTTCCAACGCCGTATTTTTGCCGACCGTTTGAGTTTGGAGCAGATATTGTGACACATTCAGCAACGAAGTATCTTGATGGACATGCACTTCAAGTAAGTGGAATTATTGTCGATAGCGGTAACTTCAACTGGGCGAAGGCATATGAAGAAACTGGTAAATTTGCAGAAGTTGTTTTACCAGATTCTACATATAAAAACATCTCGTATACTCAAAAATTCGGTAATATGGCGTATATTGTGAAAGCGCGTGTACAATTGATGCGTGATATTGGCGCAACTTGTTCACCTTTTGGGGCATTTTTGTTGCAGAATGGCATTCAAACTCTTGCACTGAGAATGAAGCAGCATTATATAAACGCTTTTAGAGTAGCCAACTTTTTAGAACTGCATGACAAAGTTGAAAATGTGAATTTTCCAGCCCTGAAAAACAACAAGTATTATAATGTTGCTTGTAAGTATTTACCAGATGGTTGTAGCGGTGTACTTTCATTTGAGGTTAAAGGTGGTAGAGATGCTGCTGGAAGAGTAATCAACGCCTTGAAATTGGTAAA
>JAIRWY010000074.1 GCA_031268675.1 Candidatus Ancillula glyptotermitis
TTGTATAGCTAGTGGTTGTTTACGCAAATAGTTGTCCTGAATAGTCCAGTCAATAGTAGTGTCCGATAATAGATGTGGATGCACTTTCTAGTTGAAAACTCAAAAGGTGTGTGGTATAATGAATGTGTGTTGAAGATGATTTGGGCGCAAGATAGCAATGGCGGTCTTGGACTAGATGGAAAGATGGCGTGGCATTTACCTGAGGACCTCAAACACTTCAGGAATACAACTCTTGGTAGTAGTATTGTCATGGGGCGTAAAACTTGGGAAGGACTACCAGAAAATGCAAAACCATTGAAAAACAGGCGCAATATTGTTTTGAGCACAGTTGATGATGAGCAGTTTTCTAAACGGTTTCCAGGCGCTGTGCGGTTAAATTTTGACCAGATTTTGGCACTTTCAAAGGCTGAAGATGTGTTTATTACTGGAGGCCGAAGTATTTACGAGCAGTTCATGGGTGTTGCAGATGAGTTGATTATAACTGAACTGAATATGCATTATACAGTAGATATTTACGCTCCAGAAATACCTAACTGCTTTAAGCTAATACAGTCTGGGACTTGGCAAGAATCAAGCCAGAAAAAAAATGGAGTGGTTGTTCAATGGCGAATAAAAGTGTTCGCTAAATAGGCAGAATAATATAAATGACTTTATTGACAATACAAGATTTGTGTGGTATAATGAACGTAGTTGGAGACTAAAGTCCTTCTTGCTTAAGTATCCAAGATTCGTATATTGTAATGGATTGTAGAGTATTGAGGGGGTGTTTCTGTGGATGGTAGTGGATGGAATGTACCCAGTGTTTGGTCCAGAATTTGTGTGGTTGCTAAAAAAAGTGATGATCTTTCAAAGCGCCAGATAAACACGTTTCTGTCTGCAAAACTTGATGGAGAAGTAAACAACAACATTATAATTAGTGTTGAGACCGAACAAGATAAATCGTTACTTGAAAAGGCATTACAAGATAATTTATCTGCTGAAATTGAGCGTGAACTGAAAAAATCTTACAACATCCACATAAATGCATCTTCTGGTAGTGCTCCAAAAAACTCCAAAGTAGAGCAAACAGAAGTTCATGATATGCCCAAAAAGCATGATGATTACAAAACCGTAGAGGATTCATCATCAAATCTGCTGCCTATTTTTACTTTTGAAAATTATGTGGTTGGGGAAAGCAATAAGTTGGCTCATGCATCTTCAGTTAAAGCATCTGAAAGTCCTGGAAATGGTGTTCACAATCCATTATACATTTATGGAGATTCTGGTCTAGGCAAGACACATTTACTGCATGCAATTGGAAATAACGCACTAGTGCTAAATGACAAGATAAAGGTTTTATACTGCAGTTCTGAGATGTTTGTTAATGAATATGTTGGTGCCATTTTAAAAAAAGGTGACAATATTGAGAGGTTCAACCAGAAGTATCGAACTTTAGATATTTTACTACTTGATGATATCCAGTTCTTTGCAGAAAAGGATGGTAGTGCACAGACTTTTTTTCATATTTTCAACAGCCTTGTTAACAGTAATAAGCAAGTGGTTGTTGCATCAGATGTTCCTCCAAACATGCTAAAAGGTTTTCACCAGAGGATGGTTTCTCGTTTTGAGGGAAGTGTATATTGGGGTATAACTGAACCAGATAATGTCTTGCGCGTTGCCTATATCAAGAAATATTTAAGTGATGCGGTTGGTACAAGTTATGGAAAACTTGGTTATACTATGAAAGTTATTGACAAAATCGCCAACTTGCTAAAAACTAGTATTCGAGAGATTGAGGGTGCGCTTGCGAGAATTATAAGTTACTGCAGTGTAAATAAAGTAGAAGTTTCTGAAGAGATTGTGGACATTGTTCTTCATGATCAAATACTTGATAGATGCTCAATTATAACGCTTGATGATATTTTGGTTGCTTGTGCAGAGTTTTACGGATTTCAGGCAGAAGATATTCAGGGCAAGAAGCGTTCACCTGCACTTGTTTCTGCAAGACATATGTCAATGTATTTATCCAGAAAATTAACAAATTTAACGCTTGTAGAAGTTGGACGGTTTTATAAAAAAGATCATTCGTCGATAATCAACGCAGAAAAGAAAATGAAAGCGCAGATAAAAGAGAAACCAAAAGTTTATCAACAGGTAAACGAAATAGTAGACAAAATTAAAAAAATAGTAGATAAAACTTAGCAGGAAGGTTGATGTGGAATTTATCAGTAATTTACTACTAGTTGTTGACATTATAGGTGTTGTGTACTTCTTAGTAGAAATCCTTAAACAGTTGAAATCAAAAGAATTCGGGTTGGATTTTCTAGCAATTGTAGCAATTATGGCGACTATTTTAAATGGTGAATATCTTGCAGGCCTAGTTGTCGTAATCATGTCGTTTACAGGAGATTTTCTTGAGAACTATGCTGGAAAGCGCGCAGAAAAAGATCTGAAGTTGCTTTTGAGTAAAGTGCCAGAATCTGCAAGACGCATACTTGAGAACGGTAGTGTTGAATTTGTACAGGTTGATGATGTACAGGTGGGAGATTTATTGGCAGTCCAAGTTGGTGATGTTGTTCCTCTTGATGGTATTTTAGTGTCTGAAAATGCAGTCCTAGATGAGTCATCGCTAACTGGTGAAAGTATACATGTAGATAAAAATAGTTCAGATACAATTTTGTCTGGTTCAATTGCTTTAACTTCATTCAAGTACAATGCATCAGCTGTCGCAAGCGAGTCTAGTTATCAGCAAATCGTGAAGCTTACTCAAATAGCAAAAGGGTCAAAAGCACCAGTGGTTAAATTAGCAAACAGAATATCATTACCGTTTACAATTCTGTCCTTGTTAATTGCATTTTCTGCTTGGTTTATTTCTGGTGATTTCTCACGATTTGCTCAAGTTCTTGTTTTGGCTACACCTTGTCCACTTTTAATCGCTGCTCCAGTTGCATTCTTGGCTGGTCTAAGCATCTGTGCAAAGCGTGGCATAATTATACGAGAAACTAACACTATTCAGGCACTTACAAAAGTAAAAGTTGCTGCATTTGACAAAACTGGTACAATCACCAAGGGGCAACTTTCATATGAACGCATTAGTATAACTGAAGATGGTGTTAACTTGGGGTTTTCAAAGTATGATGTGTTTGAATTCGTGTATGCACTTGAACTGTATTCAAACCACATTTTAAGAGACTCACTGGTAAATACAGCAAAAGCGCTTGGTGCAACGACTAAAGTTGCTAGTAATGTTCAAGAAATTCCAGGTGTTGGAGTTCGCGGAACTGTTGGAAATCAACATATCCGAGTGCAGAAACCCACAACTGTAGTTACACTTCTGAGCGGTGAAATGGCGGTTGAAGTTGAAGTTGATGGTGTGCCAATTGCCTATATTTTTCTTGTTGATAGTGCACGCGATGAGGCAAAATCAGTTGTAGAATTTCTTAAATGCGCAGGTATTAGCCATATTTTGATGTTAACTGGTGACCGCCAAGAAACTGCGCAGTATATTGCACAAAAAGTTGGTATTGAAGATATTCGCTCTGGTCTTTTACCACACCAGAAATTAGAAATTGTTAAGGGAATCAAACACTTCTGTGAGATTCATGGACACCATGTGGGTAATGTGATGGTTGTTGGAGATGGTATAAACGATGCACCTGTACTAAGTTTAGCTGATATAGGTGTTGCAATTGCTAGTAGAGAAAAAACTGTTGCTAGCCAAGCAGCAGATGTTGTGATTATGCGCGATAATCTATTCCTTGTGTGTGAAAGTATTCTAATCTCAAAAAGAACTATGTCCATTGCGAAACAGTCCATGATTATGGGCATTGGATTTTCAATTATCTTCATGTTTATAGCTGCTTTTGGTTTTATTCCAGCAGTTATTGGTGCAGTTATTCAAGAAATAATAGATGTTATAGCGATACTGAACGGATTACGCGCTCGCACTCTTCCACGCTCCATTTTATAGCATGCTCTATGTTCTCAAGGGTTAATGAAGATGGTTGATTATATTTACTGGAAAACTGTTCAACAACCTCTTCTACTAGTTCAACAATCTGTAGAAAACTAATCTTTTTGGATAAGAATGCATCAACTGCTAATTCATTTGCGGTATTCATGACGACTGGAAAAAGAGGTCCAGATCTCAACGCATTTCTTGCCAGTTTTATTGCGCGAAAAACGTCCTCATCAAGCGGCTCAAATTCCAAAGTTGATGAAGTTGTGAAGTCATATGAACAGATGACAGACTCCAGTCGATTTGGATACGAAAGTCCTAGTGCAATAGGAAGGCGCATGTCATTATTTGATGTCTGCATAATAATTGAACCGTCTATAAACTCAACCATTGAATGTACTTTTGACTGTGGATGTACAGTAATTTCAACCTGTTTTTCATCAACACCAAATAAATATACTGCCTCAATTAACTCAAGTGCTTTATTCATCATGGTCGCACTATTTATAGTAACCAGTGGTCCCATATTCCAAGTTGGATGTTTAAGTGCTTCTTTTACAGTTACTTTTTGCAGTTGTTCTTTAGTAAAACCGCGAAATGGACCACCAGATGCAGTAAGAATCAGTCGTTTAACGCTTGTTGTATTATACTTCTGACCTTCAAGTGCCTGCCAAATTGCTGAATGTTCCGAGTCAACGGGATTTATCCGCTCTAATAGATTTTCACCAAGCATTTTTTGTACCAGATGACCGCCTGCAACCAGTGATTCTTTATTTGCTAATGCAAGTTTCGGCGCAAAAGGGCTAGATAGAGCTGCAAGTGTTGGCTTAAGTCCAATTACCCCAGAAATACCATTAAGTACTACTGAGCACTCGGTTTGTGCAAGTTCTGTAATTGCTTTAAATCCATGTTCACTTTCAAGTACAGCCCTACTGAAATTACCACCCAAAAATTCATCAACATCTGCATAAAACTGCGTGCGGCTTTCTTTTCGTGTACCTTTTGCACTCAAGCCAACAACCTCAAACTGATCTGGATAGCGACGAATAACATCAAGCGCTTGTTGTCCTATTGAACCAGTTGAACCTAAAACTACAACTTTTTGCATACAACCTCACTAAGCCTCAAGCGCATTAAGCACTTCAATAACTTTGTCTAAAAATTCATCAACTTTTTGCGTAGAATATCCGTTGGCTGCCTTAACACAAGGAAAAACTACTTTTTTCACAGCATTTGCAGTTAATTTCTTTTTTCCCTCAAAAAACTGCTTGTAAATAGTTTTTAAATATTTGTCCACACTTTTGTATTCGTATGCCATTTGTGAATTCTTGTCTACTTCAAACTTCTTCTTCTTTGGCGCAACTAGAACCATATAGAATTCTTTAACATTACTGGTTATGAGTTCTGCCCAATTATCATCAGAAACCATTTCAATTATTTCCTGCTTCGTGCGTTTTGCAAGTTCCCTTTCAATGTATCCCAATGCTTCATCAACCTCAAAAATACGATAACCTTTGCGTACTAGGTCAAATTGAACATACCTTACCTCGCGCTCGGTCAATGCTTTTGTTTGATTACTCCATGCAGTTCTTGAATATGCAAAAAAATCATCAACCTGCTTGATGTTGTAACCAACCCCGAACCTAACTCGCGCAAATGGTAGCTCCATGATGCTTAATATACTCCTTATCGTCCATAGTTGTAATATCACGCATATTATACCACACTTCTACACATAATGTCAACTACTTGGATTCTAATTGTGAATAATATTACGGAATGTCCGCCCTAAAAAAAATATTACGGAATGTCCGCCCCCAAAAAATTGAGACTATGATACGTTATATATTTATGAAAAACCAACTATATAATAGAGAA
>JAIRWY010000044.1 GCA_031268675.1 Candidatus Ancillula glyptotermitis
CTTCCAGGCGATCTCTTCACAGTAGATACACATGCAGGTGCTCAAACTTATACAGTTGATGCGACATCTGGTTCATTATCAGCTAGTATTACTGGTGGTAATACCCTAACACTAAGTGGCGGTTCAGGTACTGCTACAATCGGTCTAACAACTGCTACAACTGATAATTACCTTGCAGGTGCTCAAACAACTGCAGTTTTGACGGTGAATCCACTAACACTTGATATAACTACAACAGCAGATAACAAGGAGTATGACGGTACTACTACTGCAACTGTTCATTTTACATACAACAACACCGTTGGATCAGATGTAGTAAGTATTGAAGGTGGATCCTATTCAGCAAACTTCGTAAATGCAGATGCAGGAGACAACAAGAAGGTTACTGTTACAAATGCTGCTTTAGAAGGTGGTGACAAAGATTTCTACGCATTACCAAGTCCTATTGAAGCATATGCTAACATCCTTCAACAACAAGAACAAACTCCAGAATTTACTGTAGATTACGAAACAGAAAAGTTAACACTGCCAAATACAGTAGACAGTGCAAGTTATACTGTTAAATACAGCGACGGTAAAAGAGAGTTTACGGAAGAATTCCCTAATACAAAGAGTATTGCAATTGATCCTGCTTGGCTGTCAAAGACTATAAGTATTGTAAAAACAGCAAGAGATACGAACTACTTAGATTCTGAAATAGAAAGTATCCCTCTTCCTGCAAGATCGGCTGCTCCAGTTGAAGGTAAAAGCACTTTCCAGGTTACAGGAAAACCTGAATTTGCAGATGAATATCAAACACTAACTATTCAACCAGGTTATGAATACTATCGTGTTTCTAATACTGTAGATGATACAACTGAGTGTTCAATTGCAGCTGATGGATATGAGAAGGTAGTTACAAATGCAACAGTTTTAACAGGAGCTGAAAACATTGGAACATACTGCATACAGAAAGTAGCAGTTGTTGCTGAAGATGCATTCCACTCATTTGCTGCAAAAACAAGTGTTGCACCTGGTCCAAAGCCTGTAACAACTCCTGTTGAAGTAAGTATAACTCCATCTGAAATACGAGGCGCATGGGTTGATGAAAATGGAGTTGTTCATGCAAAGCAAAACAGCACTATAACAATCATCTTGCACGAAAGACTTCATGATGGAGAAATAGTAGAAGCAAAGCTAGATGATTACAAACTTACTTCAAGTGTAGACTCTGACATAATACACCAAAACACAGTAACATTCCCACATGCATCTCCACATGTTATAACAGCGAGTTTAATTTCTAACCCGAACATCACAAAGCAGGTGTTAATTGAGGTAGAACCAACTGCTGGAGGAAGTTCTGCGAATGGTTCAACTACTGCAATAACTGGTGTAGAAACAGGAGCTCTTGTTGCAACATTGTTGATGTTGATGCTTGGTGCGGGATTTGTGAGAACTCGCAAAAAGATGAAGTGATTCGTAAACAAATCACGTGGTTTGAGTTGGCGGTTATAGCATGGCGCATGGCGTACATGCACAAGCAAGAAAACGGAGTGTTTTGCAAGCAAATCACGCAACCCTGCGAAGTGTAGAATGTGCAACTCCGAGCAAAAACAGAGTGATTTATTTCATAAATCACTCTGTTAGACTGTGTGTTGAATTACAAGTTCAAGCAAATAAGTGTAATGCAAATGCATTACGCCATTGAATCTGCGAGCTGCTAGTATATGCACATGTAGAGGAGATTGCGTGATTTATTTCATAAATCACGCAGCTGGGTTGTAGCGCGAGTATATGCATGCACTGGGAGGAGAAGGTATAATGCATTGCATTACGCAACCCAAATGCTTGTACTAGTATATGCACATGTGCAAATAGTGACAGGATGATGCAAAATGCAACTCCGAGCAAAAATGGAAACAACTTACGGCTACACCGTCTAAAACCACCATAAAAACAAAAAGGAAATAAACAACAGAATTGGAAATAACTTATTCAAAATGTTATTGTTTTTTGAAAAATCGTGATATAATATGTGCGCGGCTTGTTAAACCACAATAATGGCGAAACCTTTAAGACAATAGAGCGAGTGATTAGAAAAATTGGTTATTCTTTTGATTATAAAATAATCAGAGCGTCAGATTTTGGATTGCCACAGCACCGTCCAAGATTGCATATGATAGGTTTCAAAGAATATTTATACCAAAACATTAAGTTTGATACGCCATCAAGCACTCGTCATCATTTTGGCTCAATTTATGAAAAATATGGCAAACAATTTATCAACTTGAATATACAACTAAGGTTCTTATAAATTATGAATGACGAAATCCGATTAGTAAGTGAATTATCTGGCGACACTTGCAAGAATAGTAGTGGCTCAGAAATTGCAGTTATTCTCACCTACAGGGCTGATGACGGTAAGTTATATCGTACGACTTACTATAATTCAAAGGTTATTATCAGAGTTGGCACAATGCTAAAATCGCCCGAATGCGCGTAGCCCAAAAACCTCAAAAAGTGCTCATGACTGGAGTTGAACCAGCACGCCCCGAAAGGCACTAGCACCTGAAGCTAGCGTGTCTACCATTTCACCACATGAGCATAAACTAGTACTTATACATTATACATTAAACTTGAACTCCACAACATCACCATCTTGCATAATATAGTCCTTTCCTTCAAGCCGTAGTTTTCCTTGTGCAGATACTTCAGCAAGTGAGCCAGCTGAATCCAAATCATCGAAACCAACAACTTGCGCCTTAATGAAACCTCTCTCAAAATCTGTATGTATAACTCCTGCTGCTTTAGGCGCAGTATCCCCTTTGTGAATGGTCCATGCGCGCACTTCTTTTTCTCCAGCAGTAAGATATGTCTGAAGTCCTAGTGTTTCAAAACCAATTTTGGTAAGCTTCTCCAGTCCGCTCTCCTCAATACCTTCAGCCTCAAGCATTTCTTTAGCATCTTCTGTGTCAAGTTCTGCTAATTCTGCCTCAAATTGCGCGTTCAAGAAGACAACAGGAGCAGGATATACCAACTTTTTTAATTCCTCCATGCGTTGTTTGTCAGAAAGTATTTTGTCATCAACATTAAACACATATATGAACGGTTTAGCAGTAAGTAAATGCAGTTCCTTTAAATTTTCCAAAAAGTCTATATCTTCAAAATGCGCCACTTCAAAAACAGTTTTTCCTGCAGACAAAATTTCTTGTGCCTTAATCACGGTCTGCAATTTTTCTTTTGCAAGTGCAGCTGTTTTATTGCCTGTCTTAGACTCTTTTTCTAAGCGAGTTACTGCATTACTAACAGTTTCCAAATCAGCGAGAATTAACTCGGTGTTGATAGTTTCAATATCTGAGACTGGATCAACCTTCGAGTTCACATGAATAATATCATCATTTACAAATGCGCGAGTAACTTGGCATATTGCATCAGTTTCACGGATATTCGCTAGGAACTTATTTCCAAGTCCTTCACCTTTTGATGCTCCAGAAACAATTCCTGCAATATCAACAAAAGTAACAGTTGCTGGTACAATTTTACCAGAACCGTAAATTTCAGCAAGTCTTTCTAAGCGCAAATCTGGTAATGGTACAACTCCAACATTAGGCTCAATAGTTGCGAATGGATAGTTAGCAGCCAGAACACTATTTCGTGTTAATGCATTGAACATTGTTGATTTACCAACATTCGGTAGTCCTACTATTCCAATACTTAATCCCATTTGTCTAGTCCTTTAATTCATCAGGTGTAATAATCTTTTCGCCGCCCAAGTATGATTGCAAAGCTTCTGGTATTCGCACACTTCCATCTTTTTGTTGATGGTTTTCCAAAAGTGCTACTATCCAACGAGTTGTGGCTAATGTACCATTTAGTGTGGCAACTGAACGTGTGGAACTATGTGCATTTTCATCTTGAACACGCTCGCGAATTCCCAGTCGTCTTGCCTGAAATGTTGTACAATTAGATGTTGATGTTAACTCCAGATAACGCTCCTCCGATGGTAACCATGCTTCACAATCAAATTTGCGTGCTGCGCTAGAACCTAAATCGCCAGCAGCAACATCAATTACACGGTATGGCAACTCAAGAGACGAGATCATTGCTTCCTCTAGTTCAAGCAACTTTTGGTGTTCGGCTTCTGCCTGTTCTTCTTTGCAGTAGACAAACATTTCCAATTTGTGAAACTGATGTACACGAATAATTCCACGTGTATCTTTTCCGGCAGCGCCTGCTTCTCGTCTATAACAAGCGGAAAATCCAGTATACTTGATAGGCTTGTCATCTGGGAAAGTGATAATTTCATCACTATGATATCCAGCAAGAGCAACCTCAGAAGTACCAACTAAATATAAATCATCAGCCTCATTGAGTCTATACACTTCTGCATCATGAAGTCCTAAAAATCCAGTACCACGCATAACTTCTGGGCGTACAAGTGTAGGCGTAATCATAGGCGTAAAACCATGCTCAATAGCCAAGTCTAGTCCCATATTTATCAACGCAAGATCTAGCCTTGCACCAAGACCTTTCAAAAAGTAGAACCGAGAACCAGAGACCTTAGAACCGCGATTCGTGTCTATAATTCCAAGTATCTCCCCTAGCTCAGAGTGATGTTTCGGTTCAAAACCAAGTGATTCTTTAGTAACTAGTTTTCCAACCTCTTTTAGAACTATATAGTCATCTTCACCGCCGCTAGGAGCATCTGCTATAACATTTTGCAACTTCATAGCGCATTCATCATACTCATTTTGTGCATTTGCCGCTGCAAATTTTGCATCATCTGCTTTCTGGGCAACTATTTTAAGTTCTTGTAGTACCTGATTTTTTTCATCTTGGGTTTTTGCAGCAGCTACTGATTTACCCAGTAACTGCTGCTTCGCCCTAACTTCATCAAATTGTCCACGGAAAACGTTGCGCGCATTATACAACTCTACCAGTTTATCAACTACTTCTGGGCTATTACCGCGAGCGACCTCCGATGCTTTTACAACATCTGCATTTTCAAGAACAAATTTGATATCTAACATGTATTTCTAACCTTCTACTTAATAGCCCATTTCATCAGCGCCAGGTGTAGCAGGTGCTTGAACAGGTTCAGGTTTATCCGCAACAACCGCTTCTGTAGTTAAGAAAAGTGCTGCAATTGATGCTGCGTTCTGAAGTGCTGATCTAGTAACTTTTACAGGATCATTGACTCCTGCAGCTAGCAAATCTTCATACTCTTCAGTTTCTGCGTTCAAACCATGTCCAAAAGGTAGTTCACGCACTTTATTAGCAACTACTCCACCTTCTAGTCCTGCATTAAATGCGATCTGCTTAAGAGGTGCCTCAACTGCTTTGAACACCATCTGTGCACCTATTGCTTCGTCATCTTTTAGTTCCTTAATAACAGAATTCTTATTTGCCTGAACTTTTACTGCTGCCTGTATCAATGCTACACCGCCACCAGAAACAATTCCTTCTTCAACTGCAGCTTTAGCATTGCGGATAGCATCTTCAATACGGTGTTTGCGCTCTTTGAGTTCAACTTCAGTTGCGGCACCTGCACGAATTACAGCAACTCCGCCACTCAACTTTGCAAGTCTTTCCTGTAACTTCTCTCGATCGTAGTCAGAATCTGTATTTTCAATCTCACGACGAATTTGAGCAACTCTTGCCTCTAGCGCACTAGACTCACCAGCTCCTTCAACAATAGTTGTCTCATCTTTAGTTACTATAACTTTATGAGCACTACCAAGTTGTTCAAGTGTTGTTGTCTCTAGTTTAAGTCCAATTTCATCAGAAATAACAGTTGCACCAGTTAAAATAGCAATATCTTGTAACATAGCTTTTCTTCTGTCTCCAAAACCTGGTGCTTTTACTGCAACAGACTTAAATACACCACGAATCTTGTTAAGGACTAGTGTTGCTAATGGCTCAGATTCAACATCTTCTGCAATAATTAATAATGAGCGAGACTGTTTAATAACCTCATCAAGAAGTGGAACCAAATCCTTAACTGTAGAAATTTTACCTTCAACTAGCAAAATGTACGGATTTTCCAAAACTGCTTCTTGGCGATCTTCATCAGTGACAAAATAACGTGCTAAATAACCCTTGTCAAATCTCATGCCCTCAGTAAAATCAAGTTCTGTTCCAAAAGTGTTGCTCTCTTCAACTGTTACAACACCTTCTTTTCCAACTTTATCAAGTGCAGATGCTATAATCTTGCCAATTTCAAGGTCACCAGCAGAAATACCAGCAGTTGCGGCAATTTCCTCAGTAGTTTCAACTTCTTTAGCATTGCTTAACAACTCCTTGGTTAATGCTGCAACTGCTTTTTCTATACCGCGTCGAAGTGCAATTGGATTTGCACCAGCAGAAACATTTCTAAGACCTTCATGCACTAAGCTCTGAGCCAAAACAGTTGCAGTTGTAGTTCCATCACCAGCAACATCATCTGTCTTTTTTGCAACCTCTTTTACCAATTCAGCACCGATTCGCTCAAATGGATCCTCAATATCGATTTCCTTGGCAATGGATACTCCATCATTTGTTATTGTTGGAGCACCCCATTTCTTGTCAAGTACCACATTTCGACCTTTTGGTCCAAGTGTAACCTTAACGGTGTTTGCTAACTTGTCTAAGCCTGCCTCAATTCTGCGACGGGCATCTTCATTATATGCAATAATCTTTGCCATTATTTCCCTTTCTAAACTAAAATGAAAACTTACTACACCAATTATAACATATTAGTATAGGTGTTGTCAAATAGCACATTCTAATCAGAACTACAACACCTCATGAAGTCTAAAAAAGCCTGTTTTCCCTCTTCAAAATAGTACATGTGTATATAACACACATAAGCACCTTAAATCAAACCACATGCTTATAAATAGCCTTAATGAAGGTCTAGG
>JAIRWY010000062.1 GCA_031268675.1 Candidatus Ancillula glyptotermitis
TCAAAGCATTTGATGGTATTATGGTTGCGCGAGGAGATTTAGGTGTTGAACTGCCACTTGAAGTTGTTCCACTTATTCAAAAACGATGTATTGAGCTTTCTCGCCAATATGGAAAACCAGTTATTGTTGCAACACAAGTTCTTGAGACTATGACGAACAATCCTGTTCCTACACGTGCAGAGGTTTCCGACTGTGCAAATGCAATTCTTGATGGAACAGATGCTACTATGACCTCTGGAGAAACATCTGTTGGTGAATATCCTATTCTTACAATTGAGACTATGGCACGCATTTCTGAGTACCAGACAACAAATGGGCTAGATAGTATTCCAGATGTTGTAAATCCATCAAATTCAGATGGCGGTGCAATTATATTAAGTGCAGTTGAAGCAGCAACTCGCCTTGATACTAAAGCAATTGTTGTATTAACATCTTCAGGAAATTCTGCACATTTAGTTAGCCGTCTTCGTCCAAATGTGCCCATTATCGCACTAACTGACAATGAGCATGTTCGAGCATCTCTTGCGTTAAGTTGGGGTGTTGATAGTTACTTAATTGAGAAGTTGGAGTCTGCAGACGAAATTTTAAGTGTTACAGATAAAGCATTGAAGAATAATGAACTAGCAGATGACGGTGATACTGTTGTTGTTTTATCAGGTGCACCAATTGGCAAAGCTGGTTCAACCAACACAGTTTCTGTGCATAAGGTTGGAGAATATTTCTAGTTTAGTTGAAAGGTTTCTGGTACTTTTGCAATAATGCGTGTGCCAGATTCAGTCTTTGTGCGGCTAACCACTTCTCCATGTTGATACAACATTGCTAGTTTGCGTCCATCTTCAAATGGAATTACTATGTCTAGGTCTTTGTAGTTATTGATTTTGAAAACTTTCTGACAAATCACATCAAGAAGTTTATCTAGTCCCCTATTTTGGGCAACTGATATAAATACAGCATCTTTATACAATCGTTTAAGGCGCTCAAGTTCATTATTAGTCAGTAAGTCGATTTTATTAAATACAACTATCTCATTTTCATGTGTTTTTAGTACAACTTTTCCATCATTGTCTAAGGAGCGAATTTTTGCAAGTACAGCATTTACAGCTTCAATTTGTTGTTTGACCTGAGGTGATGAAGCATCAGCAAGTCGTAGTATTATATCAGTTTCAGCTGCTTCTTTAAGAGTTGAATAAAATGCCTCAACAAGTGCGGTTGGAAGATTCTGAATAAAACCAACAGTGTCTGTTATTGTGAACTTCGGATGTTCCATACTTCTAGTAGTTGTATCAAGTGTTGCAAAAAGTGCATTCTCAACTAAAGCATTTGAATTAGTTAATGCGTTCAAAAGAGAACTTTTTCCAGCATTTGTATATCCAACAATTGCGACTGAAGGTATGCGGTTATTTAGCCTTTTATGCCTTCTTGTTTCATCTTCTTTGCGAACTTTTGCTAATTTGCGCTTAAGCAGTGTAATTTTAGTCCTAATTCGCCTTCTATCTACTTCAAGTTGAGTTTCACCAGGACCTCTTGATCCTATTCCTACTCCCCCACCAACTTGACCTCCAGTTTGTCTGGACATCATCGCACCCCAACCTCGAAGGCGTGGTAATAAATACTCAAGTTGAGCCAGTTCAATTTGAATGCGCCCAGTTTTTGACTTTGCATGCTTTGCGAAGATGTCCAAAATTAGAGCAGTTCGATCAACTACTTTGACTTTAACAATTTCTTCAAGTCTTCTCGAGACACTAGGAAGTAGTGTATCATTAACAACAAGAGTATCCGCCTCTAGTTCATCTATAAGTGCTGCAATTTCGTTAGCTTTTCCTTTGCCTAAATATGTTGATTTATCAGGTTCGGTTCGCTGTTGAAGAATGCGTGCTAATACATCTGCACCAGCAGTTTCAGCAAGGTGTTCAAGTTCATCTAGTGCTAAATTAGCCTCAATTTCGGACATTTTTGCACTTGAGAAACAGCCTGCTAATATAACGCGCTCAAGGCGAATTTTTCTATACTCTACATCTATACCAGTTTCCTGTTCTGTGCGAAATTCTGCAGCCTTTTTTTGTGCATTAAGACTATGGCGAGCCTCAACATCCAACTGCTCGTAATTATTCATAGCCTATATTATACCACAACAGCAATTGTCAAGGAAAATATAGTTTTCAAGTGTTTTACACAGTGCATAAAAGAACTCTTGTTAATTACATCAAAGCGTTTTTTAGATGTGGATGTGTTTTTTTACAACCTAATCAAACTATTTGTGGTATAATATTGATGTGAGGTGGTTAGATGTTTGACTCAATTTCAAATTCATTTCTTTACTCGATGAAAAAGTTGCGAGGTAAAGGAAGGATTTCGCGCGCAGATATTGATGCAGTTTTGGCTGATATTCAGACTGCGCTTTTAAATGCTGATGTAGCAGTTTCGGTCGTTGATGATTTTATTGCTGATGTTAAAAAAAGCGTTGTGGACATTGAATTGTCTAAAAAAATTAAGCCACATGAACAAATCGTAAAAGTTGTTAGCGATAAGTTGGAGGAAATACTCGGAAAAGATATTGAACGACCACTTAAACGTGCAAAAAATGGTCCAACTGTTTATATGTTGATCGGTCTTCAAGGTGCAGGAAAAACAACTTTTGCGGGTAAACTTGGGTATTATTTGAAAAAAAATGATCATACACCACTACTTGTTGCTGCGGATTTACAACGACCTGGTGCAGTTTCACAGCTCAAAATAGTTGGAGAAGGTGCTGGTGTTCCTGTTTTTGCGCCGCATGAAGGTGTTAATGAAAGTGGTGAAGATGCTTCAAAAAAAGGGCTGTTTTCAGGATTGTTTTCGGGGCGTGATAGCTCAAATGAACCAGTTAATGTCGCAAAGCAAAGTATTGAATATGCAAAGCAGAAGTTGTATGACACAGTAATTATTGATACTGCTGGACGATTAGGCGTTGATGAAGAGTTGATGAAACAAGCATCTCGAATAAAAGAAGTCGTTAATCCTGATGAAGTGCTATTTGTACTTGATGCAACAACTGGTCAGGATGCAATCAATTCTGCACGTGCATTTAACGAAAATGTTGGATTTACAGGTGCGGTTTTATCTAAACTTGATTCGGATACTAGAGGTGGTGCTGCACTCTCTGTTGTAAAAGTTACTGGTAATCCGATCATGTTTGCAAGTGTTGGCGAAAAGTTTCAGGACCTTGAAGTTTTTTATCCAGACCGACTTGCAAGTAGAATCCTAGACCAAGGTGATATTTTAAGCCTAATTGAAAAGGCGGAAGAGGTAATTGATGAGGAGCAAGCAACACAGGCACTTGAAAAATTAACTAGTGGAAAGGGTTTTGATCTGAATGATTATCTGGCTCAGTTAGAGCAGGTGCAGAAAATAGGCTCTATAAAGAAACTTGCTAAGTTAATTCCAGGAATGGGGAAATATAAAGAAGCAATTGATAATTTTGATGATTCTAAATTTGCAAAAACAGCAGCAATTATACATTCTATGACCCCAAATGAGCGTGCTAATCCACGAATTCTTGATGGTTCTAGGAGGGCGCGGATTTCAAGAGGTTCTGGAGTTGAAGTAAGTGGAATAAATATCATGCTTAAAGAGTTTGATGCAACTAATAAGATGATGAAACATGCACTTTCAAATTCAGGTGGAATGACTGCTAAGGGAGGTTTACAGCTTCCAAAAAACATGAACTTATTGGACAATTTTGACATGAACTCTCTTGACCAGATTCAAAATCCAATGATGGGTGATTTTTCGGGTAGGGCACCAAGTAGACAGAGCAATAGTAGGCATGCAAAGAATAAGAAGAAAATTAAAGGTAGGTCTGGAAATCCTGCGATTCGTGCACAACAAGAGGCACAACTGCGCAAAAAATTAGGAGAGTAGTTGAGAATTCTCGGTGGAGTAAATCGTGGAACTACCTTATATGCTCCTAAAGTGCAGTCAACGCGACCGAGTTCAAGTAGACTAAAAGAAAGTGTATTCATGTGCCTTGAAGTTCTTAATGCAATTGAGGATGCTAATGTTTTGGATTTGTATGCAGGGTCTGGTGCTTTAGGACTTGAGTCATTATCTCGTGGTGCAAAATCTGTAACTTTTGTGGATAAAGCAAGTGCCTGTAGAAAGACAATAGAAAAGAATATTGAGAAGTTGAATTATATAGGTTTAACCAAAATCTGTATTCGTGATACTTGTCAATTTTTGTCCACTACTGCAAATTCTGACTTGTATGATTTGGTGTTCATCGATCCTCCGTATGCCACAAACGATGAAACTGTTTATATAGTTCTTGAGAAATTAGAGCGCTTGCTGAATCAAACTGCAGTTGTCATTCTTGAGAGATCAAAATTTTCCAAGCCTCATGTTCCTAAAAACTACAAGACTTTACGTATGCGCACTTATGGAGATTCTGCAGTATATTTTTTCTCGTTTAACTATGCTTGAATTGTGTAGAAGGAGGCATTCATTTGAAGTACAAACAAATACAATACGATGGATATACAATTGCATACTACAGTATGCTAATGTCACACGGTAGTATGCTAATGTCATACGATTGTAATACAATTGTTGATTATTACGCCAAACTCCCGCAGTTTCTAAAACAAAAAGTAGATATGCATAAATTTGAGGGTGATAAGCATAGATCAATTTTAGCATATTCATTACTAGTTAAAATGCTTGGTCATAAGACTTTAGACAAATTTATCTACAATCAGTACGGCAAGCCTTTTCTACTCAATGGTCCACAGTTTTCAATTTCGCACAGTAAAAATCATGTTGCAGTTGCATTATCAAATAACCACATTGGTGTTGATGTTGAAACTTTACGTGTTTTACCGAAGTTATATTTTGATTCAATACTCAGTGAACAAGAATTTGCACAAGTACAGTTAGATAAAACTACTAGATCTATAAACTTCTGGACACTCTGGACGCGAAAAGAAGCGTATTTAAAATGTCTGGGGACTGGAATTGGCTTAAATCTGCAAAAAGTTGAGGTCATTGATGATATTGTTGTAGACAATTTTAAGCAATATAAGCTTATAACTGAAGTTTTTGACAAGTTCGTAATTTCTGTATGTGTGCCGAATCTTGGGTGTGCCAAAACCCACACCTCTTAAAATGCAACTTTTTATGCTTCCAGCACAGTGTTTTCCTTGACCTCTTTGAAGGCTGGTATTAGCCGCAGATTCAACTTAAATATTGCCTTATATGGATTATGTAAAAAAGCCAGCAAAACAACAATATGAAAAAATATTGCAACAATGCTTGCACAAGATTAAAAGTTGTGCTATAATGTTCTTTGATATAATAAGTTTGGTAATTGATTATATAATAGTCGTTGTACTAGAAATATAAGATGTTGCCCTGAAGAATACGGGAGATTTATATGGCGAATACAAGTACGGTTGCATGGCAAAAACGCCCTGCAGTACCCATTGGTGATGATACGCTTGCATCGATTGAGAAATATTGGCGCGCGAGTAATTACATATCTGTTGGACAAATTTACTTGTTATCTAATCCACTAATGCGTGGTGAGTTTACACGTGATGATGTTAAACATCGCTTAGTTGGACACTGGGGAACTACACCTGGTTTAAATTTTATCTACGCACATATGTCTCGCGTAATTGCTGATCGTAACCAATCTGGAATTTACATCATTGGTCCAGGTCATGGAGGTCCAGGATTGGTTGCTGCTTCTTATTTGGAGGATACATATACTGAGACTTACCCTGAGATGACTAAGGACGAAGCAGGTCTTGCTAAGCTATTTCGTCAGTTTTCGTTTCCAGGCGGTATCCCATCGCATGTTGCTCCAGAAACACCTGGTTCAATTCATGAGGGTGGTGAGTTAGGATATTCGCTTTCACATGCTTATGGTGCTGCTTTTGATAATCCAAACCTTTTGGTAACATGTATTATTGGAGATGGTGAGGCTGAAACTGGTCCTTTGGCAACTGCATGGCATTCAAACAAGTTCTTGAATCCTAAAACGGATGGTGTTGTTTTACCAATTCTGCACCTTAATGGTTACAAGATTGCTAATCCAACTATTCTAGCTAGGCTTCCTGAAGATGAATTGTTGAGTCTGTTTCACGGTTATGGTTATAATCCATATATTTTTACTGCAGGTTTTGATGATGAGGATCACATTTCTATTCATCGCCGTTATGCTGAACTACTTGATATTGTGCTTGATGAAATTGCAGACATTAAAGCTCGTGTTGAAAGTGTTGATGCGCAAGAAGCTGAGCGTCCGTTATGGCCGATGATTATATTGCGTTCTCCAAAAGGTTGGACATGTCCTAAAGAAATAGATGGTAAACAAACTGAAGGTTCTTGGCGTTCACATCAAGTTCCATTAGCATCTGCTAGAGATACTGAGGAACATTTTGAGACTTTGCGTGGTTGGTTAGAAAGTTATAAACCTAATGAGTTATTTGATGAAAATGGTACAGTTCGTCCAGATGTTGTTTCATTCCTTCCAAAAGGAGACCTTCGTATGTCTGCGAATCCTCATGCAAATGGTGGAATTTTAACTAAAGATTTAGTATTGCCCAATATCAAGGATTATGCAGTTCCAGTTGATGTACGTGGCGGTTCGGTTCGCGAAGCAACTAGAGTACTTGGTTCATATATTCGAGATGTTGTTCGTAATAATCCTACAAACTTTAGAGTTTTTGGACCAGACGAAACTGCTTCAAACCGTCTTCAAGCAACTTTTGAAGTTACTAATAAAGTTTGGCAGGCAGATTATATTTCACCACGCGTTGATGAGCATTTAGGTCGTGGTGGACAGGTTGTTGACTCAATGCTTTCTGAACATCAGCAAGAAGGTTGGTTAGAAGCATATAATTTAACTGGTAGACATGGACTATTTTCGTCATATGAAGCATTTATACATGTTATTGACTCTATGTTTAATCAGCATGCTAAGTGGATTCGAACGTCTCGTGAAATTGAGTGGAGAAAACCAGTTCCTTCAATGAACTACTTGCTATCTTCGCATGTGTGGCGCCAAGATCATAATGGTTTCTCGCATCAGGATCCAGGTTTTATTGATCATGTCTTAAATAAACAACATGAGGATTTAATTCAAGTTTATTTGCCTGTAGATGGTAATACATTACTTGCTACATATGAATACACTTTGCAAACTCGTGACCGAATAAATGTTGTTGTTGCAGGAAAACAACCAGCGCCAACTTATTTAAGCATTGATGAAGCAACTGCTCACTTTAAGCGAGGTGTTTCAATTTGGGACTGGGCTTCAACTAATGGTGCTGATAAAGGAGAGCCTGATGTTGTTATTGCTACTGCAGGTGATGTACCAACTGGTGAGGCATTGGCAGCTGTTGATATTTTGAAAACAGAAATTCCTGAAATAAAAATCAGGTTCGTTAATGTTATCAACTTGTTGAAGATTCAGGGCATTCGTGAGAATCCAGATGGTATGACCAATGAGCAGTTTGATGCAATCTTTACGCCAGATAAGCCGATTATATTTGCTTATCACGGTTATCCATGGTTGATCCATCGCTTGACCTATCGTCGTAGTGGTCATAAAAATATTCATGTTCGTGGATTTATAGAAAAAGGTACAACAACAACTCCTTTTGATATGGTTCTTCTTAATAACTTGGATCGGTATCATTTGGCATTAACTGTACTTGATCATCTTCCATCTCTTTCTGCTGCTCATCTTGATGTGTATGAGAAGTTACGAAATGCTCGTCAAGAAGCTAAAGAATTTACTTTAACTGGTGATGACATTCCTGTTGTTCGTGACTGGGTTTGGCCAGAAGCTCGTTCTTTGTCAAATAAAGTAGATATTGATGCGACTGTTCTAACAGCTGGAGATAACGAATAATTCAAAATGCAAACCTCAGGGTATCAGACACACTTAGTAAGTAGTAGAGCGAATCTAGTTAATGGAAGTGTTTTTGGTGTTCTGAGGTCAACGATCGCCTTTCTGACTGCTGTTGTATTGGTATTTACTTTAACAGCATGCTCTCAGAAGGGCGATTTTGCATATGAGGATGCTGTACCTACAAACTGGAAAGTCGGGATTTCAATTCCAACTTCTTCACTTGCCATTATTGATGAATCAACAGTTGGGCGATGGGCTAATATTGGAGATTGGATTCGAAATGAGTTGGTTAGGCATGGTTTTAGTGCTGAAAACGTCGTGATCAGATCTTCTTCTTCAAGGAAAGACCAGATTAAGGACTTAAAGAAGTTTGCAGAAGTTGAAAAAGTTGACGAATTAGTGGTTGCACCGATAAATTACACTAAAAGTGAGTTAAAAACACTAAATCAATTGAATGCTGATCCATCATCTGCTTTTTTGGCGAACATGAATCACATCTCTCAAAGTGCTGAATCAAATAGTAAAGAGTTTCCCATAGATCAAGAATCTGAGAAAAGTGATGAACATGCTGAATCAATTGTTGATATCTTAAAGAATGCAAAAGCTAGTGGTATATTCACTGTCGGAATTGGTTCTAATGACCTTGGTGGATTTCCATTTGATTATTTTGCAACTACTATTAGTCCTGAAGATGTTGCCAATGTTCAAGCTGGATTTATTATTGATCAGTTAAAACTACCACAAGTTGATCAATACGGCAATTTGAAAGATATACCTAAGGATTCTGTGACTTATAATGTTGAGGTACTGATTTCTGATGCAGCATATAGTTCAACAAAGAGGTATTTTAAGCAACTGTGGGAGCGAATTGGCCCCTATTTCAAAAAAGGGTACTTTAAATCACGTTCAGGTGTATTAACACAAGATACTAAGAGCGATGAAGCGAGCGAACAAGAGGTAATTGAAAAGCTTGGTATTCCAGATGATGGCGATAAACCAGCAGGAGTTATGCATGATGTTCTTGATAAATACTACAAGAATAATGAGGATCAGTTAGATGTAGTGTTTGGGCAATTTGATGGATTGAGCAGAGGTGCAGTTCGCGCATGTGTTGAAAATAAATTTGACTCTGGTTCAAGAAAATGGCCACTAATTGTTGGTGCAGAGGCAGAACGCCTTTCAATTTCTGATGTTGTTGAAGGTAAGCAAGCAATGACTATTGCATATGACTCTAGATCTCTTATGCAGGCACTTGGTCAGGTACTTGCAAATGAAGCACTTAGACAACCACAACCTGTTAAAGGGCAACCGATTACAACTAGTGAAGAACTTCAGAAGGAGTTTGATGAAAAAACAGGTACATTATATCTTGAGAGCATGAAAAATAGTGATGGTGTGACTATTTCGCTAATTGTTACTAGACCAGTTACGATTGTGCAAGATAATTTGAAGGATTTTCTAATTGATAAGGGTTATATAACGGATGCATACGCGGGAATTTGACAATTTGCATCAAGATACGTTGTATGAGAAGTCTGAAGTTGTACTTAGAGCTGGTCTTTTGGCATTGTCAAGTGGAATGGGTGCATATAGAGTTAAACGAGTGATGAGCAGGATTGCAAATGCTTTGGGAATTAGTAACCAAGCTCATGTTACGCTAACTGAAATAAATTCAACTTGCTCTAATCATCATACTTACTGTACAAAAGTGGCTACTTTACAAAATGTTGGTGTGAATTCAGATCGCATTTCCAAAATTGGACAACTCACGCTGAATTTAAGGCGTAAAACTATAAAACATTCAATAAAATGCATAACTGATGAGTTAATTTCAATTGAAGAAGCACCACTATTATATTCTACTACTAGTACTGGAATTTTTGCTGGCATAGCATGTTTTTCATTCGCATTTTTACTTGGCGGTAATTTTGCTGAGATGGTTTTAGCATTTTTGGGTGCATTTTTTGGGCAGATTGTACGAAGGTTAATGCTAGTTAGGCATATGAATCAGTTTGTAACAACAGTTGTTGCTGTATTCGTCGCACTATTTGCATATTCTATTGCATCACTAATTGGTCTGGAATTTGGACTCATAGAAGTCAGGGACATTTCTGGATATATTGCATCATTGTTATTCGTAATTCCTGGTTTTCCGCTAGCTACAGGTGGTTTAGACATTGCAAAACTGGACTTCTCATCTGGAATTCAACGTGTTTGCTATGCATTGGTAATAATATGTTGTGCAACTGCAACAGGTTCATCATTTGCCCAGGTACTTGGTATGTCACCAATTCCTACAACTTTTAGTTTGCATGGGTTTTCAAATGAACAAGATATTATCAAACTAGCACTAGTTCTTCTGTTCAGTTTCATAGGAGTTCTTGGCTTTGCACTTATTTTTAACTCTACGCATAAAGTTGCTCTAACTTCTGCACTAATCGGCGCATTCGCTAATACATTTCGCATTGTCCTTGCAACTCTTGGAATTACTGCATTTATTTCAACAACTATTGCTGCCATGTTTGTTGGTATATTAGCTGCGGTTTTAGTCAAGTGGTTTGATTTTACCAGAATTACGCTTTCAGTTCCTGCTATTGTAATAATGGTTCCAGGTTCGTATTTATTCTATGGCTCATATGAAGCACTCACTGGAAATCTTATGCTCTCTTGGCAAAATGAGGCACAAGCTTTTTTAAGGTTGCTTGCACTTCCAGTTGGACTAAGTATTGCGAGATTTTTGACCGACAAAAAATGGCGGGTTGATAAATGAACGAAGAACTAAATGAAGAGCTTTTGTATGAGCAAAAATCAGTTGATGAGATATATAGACTTTTTGACTTTAATCAGAAAATTGCAAAAGAGAGACTTGATAAAATTTATGCAACACGCTCAAGTTCTGTATTTTCTGCAGTTTATGAACGTGATGCATTTGCAACATATTTTGAAAATTTGCTTTCTATTTATAAGCATGCAGAGAATCGCCTAGTCTTTGGAAAATTAGTTTATGAGTCTAAAATTAATCCTGCTGAGTATTACATCGGTCGAATTGGATTAGTTGACAATGATGCAAGCGTAAAATTAGTAGATTGGCGTTCGCCGTCTGGTGAGGACTTCTATCAGGCAACTAGGGAAGAAAATCTGAAAATTAGTTTGCGTAGGCATATACTACTCAAAGGGCGTAATGTTGATGGAATTGAAGACGAAGTTCTCGATAGCAATATCATGGATAAACAACTTCAGGTTAGTGGCGAAGGTGCACTTTTTATGGAAATGTCGCGGTCTAGGGGTAAATATATGCGCGATATTATTGCAACTATTCAAAAAGAACAAGATGTTATAATACGCAGTCCTTTATCTGGGGCATTGATAATTCAAGGTGGTCCTGGTACTGGAAAAACTGCAGTTGCATTACATAGGATTGCATATTTGCTCTACGCATATAAAGATGTACTTGTAAATTCAGGTATTTTAATTATTGGACCAAGTAATGCATTCTTAAACTATATTGACAAAGTTTTACCATCACTTGGAGAAATTGGCACAACTTCATGCACAATTGATAAACTCTCTGCATTCAAGACAACTAGAATCGCTACTAACAAGGAGAATGCAATAAAAGGTAGTATAAATATGACGAAATTCTTAAAAAAAGCAGTAGAAGGTTATATTAACTACGCAGAATATGGGATTAAAGTTCGTCTTGGAGAAGATACATATATAATTAGCCATGCAGATATAAATGAACACATCAAGATTGCTAAGAATACTGGAAGAAAGTATGCGAGGAGTAGGAAGTTATTCGTAAAGAGCCTGCTAGAACATGTAGTAAATACTCAGGTATCTGGAAATGCCAGTCTTGATGAGAAGCGTAAATATGTGATGCGTGAACTTCGAGGTTCTGATATTGTACGACTGGGACTCAACTTAGCATGGATGCCACTTACGCCTGAATATCTGCTGCGCAAACTTCTTACATCAAGAATTCGTTTAGAAAATGCTTCGTGTGGAATTCTGAGCAAGGATGAAATTGACTATATGCTCTCCTTGTCATCTGAAAAGTTTGAGTTTTCCAATGCTGATCTACCACTACTTGATGAAGTTTCTTATTTAATTGGACTTGATGATGAACGCTTTAAGAAATATGAAAAGCAGTATAATAGTGAACTTAAAGATGCCCAACGATTTACAAAGAGATTGCTTAAAAATGGTGGAATTTTACAAGATACAAAAGGGTTTGTTGACAAAAATGAACTTGCCATGCGTAATTTTATACCAGAAGTGGTTAATGACTTAGAAGAATTAGATACTTTTGACCGTAGAAAGTTTAAGCATATTGTAGTAGATGAGGCACAAGAGTTATCACCAATGCAGTGGCGAATGATTGCTAGGCGTTCGTTAAATAATTCATATACAATAGTTGGCGATATATTCCAGACTTCATCCTCAACAGGCATTGGAAGTAAAGAGAAAAATACTTCTGCATGGAATAAGCTGTCAAAGTATATTTCTTGCGCAGTTAACACCAAGGAATTAACTATAAACTATAGGAATACAAAGGAAATTTCAGAACTTGCTGAAACAATTGCAATTGAGAGTGGATTAAAATTTCCAAACAATGCAGAAACCACAATTAAGGCACCCAGAAGCATCGCTAATTCTGTGAGATTTAAGCAAGTTGCAGATATTTATGAAGAAATTCAAGCAGAAGTCATAAACGAAATTATTGATAAGAATACTGCAGTAATAACTCCTGAAAACATGTTTGAAACTGTAAAAGTAATTGTTCAAAATAATTGTTATACACCGCGACAAGTTAAAGGTCTTGAGTTTGATAAAGTTATTCTAGTCGAACCATCTGCAATACTTCAAGTATCTCCGTCTGATTTATATGTTGCATTAACTCGCGCAACAACGCAGTTAACAATTGTACATACAACAGCTGATGCATTTTTCACGAACTAGTTTTCAAGTTTTTTACTCTGGAACTTTATATACATCTAATTTTACAACCACATCATCCAAATTTCTTGACCTTTCAAAAGTCCTTGAAGCTGCCAATGTTTCTGCACATATTAAGTCCACAAACTCATTTGCTGCCAAAAATTGTGCTTCTCCAAGTGTCAATTTCAGATCAATGCGATCTGCAACATCAAGTTCTGCATTTTTTCTAGCTTCTTGAACTATACGAATAATGTCACGCGCAATACCTTCATTGATGAGTCGCTGATCAAGTGTTAAACTAAGCACAACAAATCCACCTTCACTCTCATTCAATATTCCAGATGCTATTTCTTGATCCCGCCCTGAAGACTTGGTAGTTGTTATTAATGTATATTCATCTTCATCAAGTTTAATCGGACCATCTAGTAATTCAACAATAATATCTCCATCAATTGTTTTCCATTTGCCATGTTTTATATTCTGTATTACTTCTTGAACGCGTTTACCAATTCTAGGACCTAATGCTCGCGCGTTAATATTCAGTTGTTGTTCAATTCCAAAATCTGCTTGATTAGTTGTTGCAAGTGGCAGAAATTCTACTGTCTTAATATTTAGTTCATTAGCTATAACTTCTTTAAATTCTTCCACATCATCAGGATTTTTAACAACAATTCTTAATAACGATAACGGTTGACGAACTCTATGATTGTGCATTTTCCGAAGAGATAAAACCAGCGAGATAATTTCACGAACTGCATCAATTTGGATAACCAACTTTTGATTTGAAATGAATATCTCCGAAGTATTTCTGTTGTTCGCAATATCTGGATATGCTTCAAGATGTACGGACTTCCTACCAGTTAGCCCAAGATAAATATCCTCAGCTGTCAATGGAAGAAGTGGTGCTAATGCTCGACAAAGTGTCTCAAGAACTGTCCAAAGTGTATCAAATGCCTGTTTTTCTTCATTCCAAAATCTTGAACGAGAAGTACGAATATACCAATTTGTAAGCACATCTATAAAATCTCGTGCTAAAACTGTAGCTTTTGAAATGTCAAATCCTTTTAGGCTATTGGTAATCTCCTCAAGAAATATACGCATTTTTGCTAGAATATAACGATCCATAACTGGTAGTCTATGAACTTCATATGCCAAAACTTCTGTCGCATTATATCCATCAGAATTATTTGATGAATTTGCATACAGTTTGAAGAAAGAATATACTGAATAAAATGGCAATAGAATCTGACGAACAGTATCTCGGATATTATCTTCTTTAACTGATAGATTTCCACCTTTTAATATACTTGAGCTCATTAGAAACCAACGCATTGCATCAGAACCATGTTTATCAAAAACCCCCTGAACATCTGGGTAATTGCGCAAACTCTTACTCATTTTCTGCCCATCAGAACCTAAAACAATTCCATGGCACATTACATTTTTGAAGGCATTACAATCAAAGAGTGCAGTTGCCATAATATGAAGCGTATAGAACCATCCGCGAGTCTGTCCAATATACTCTACTATGAAATCTGCAGGAAAATGATCTTCAAACCACTCCTTATTTTCAAATGGATAATGAACACTCGCAAAACTCATTGAACCAGACTCAAACCAACAATCAAAAACATCAGGAATTCGTCTCATCATGCTATTTCCAGTTGGATCATCAGGATTTATCCGCATTAGTGAGTCAATATTTGGACGATGCAGGTCATTAATTTTTCCATTTGGATAGTTAGGATTATCTGTCAAACATTCTGCAAAATCTGCTTCTAGTTCAGCAATTGAACCGTATACATCTATACGAGGATATTCTGGATCGTCACTTATCCACACAGGAATTGGTGCTCCCCAAAATCTATTTCGGCTTATTGACCAATCTCGTGCACCCTCAAGCCATTTCCCGAACTGCCCATGTTTGACATTCTCCGGGATCCAACAAATGTCTTCATTAAGTTCTAGTAGTCTCTTTTTCAGCGCGGTAACCTTAACAAACCAACTGGAAATTGGACGGTAAATCAATGGTTTTCTGCACCTCCAACAATGTGGATATGAATGCGCAAGAGACTGTAAACGAATCATCTTTGCGCGAAAATTATCAGGAATTCTGCTTTGCGAACCAGTAGCATTTTTGATGTCTGAAATAATAGGCTTGTTGGCATCAAAAACATGCATATTTGCATAATCAGAAATTTCTGCAGTTAATAAAGCGCCCAAAGTCATTGGAACTGGTGGAATTACCCCCAATTCATTTAGTACTAGCATATCATCTTCACCATATGGAGCAATGTGCACAAGTCCTGTTCCATCATCTTCTCCAACATAATCTGCAGTTTTTACTTGATATGCATTTTGAAGGTCGTAGTCTAAAGTTTTTACTTGTTTAAAATAGTCAAAAATTGGATGATAGCAAAGACCTTCAATGTCTTTACCTTTAAACTCGCGCAGAATTTCAATGCTATTGTCATTATTACCTAGTAGTTCTTTTTCGTAGTTCGCAATGCGGGATTTAGCAATAATAACAAACTCATCAAGAAGTTCATCACTGGATGCTCTAACTAGTGCATAATCAATTTCAGGACCTACCGCAACCAAAAAGTTAGTAGGCAAAGTCCATGCAGTTGTTGTCCAAATTGCTAGCATAGGTAGTTTTTCTAACGAAACATCTGTAAACAACTTTTTGACATTTGCAGGACTAGCTTCAAGATTTATGCGTATACCTAATGTTACTGTATTATCTTGTCTTTCCTTGTAAACATCATCATCCATTCGAAGCTCATGGTTAGAAAGAGGTGTCTGATCGTTCCAACAATATGGTAGAACTTTATACCCCTTATATGCTAAATTTTTCTCGTACAACTGTTTAAATGCCCATATTACTGACTCCATGTATTTCGTATCTAGTGTTTTATAGTCATTTTCAAAATCAACCCAACGAGCCTGTCGGTTTACATAATCTTGCCATTGATTAGTATACTTAAGGACAGATTTTTTGCATGCTTGATTGAACTTTCCAATTCCAAGTTCATATATTTGTTCAACTTTGTCAATTTCCAACTCACGTTGTGCTTCAAGTTCGGCTGGAAGTCCATGTGTATCCCAGCCAAAACGCCTATCAACACGTTTTCCGAGCATTGTATAAAAACGCGGTATAACATCTTTAACATAACCAGTTAATAGATGTCCATAGTGTGGAAGTCCGTTAGCAAAAGGAGGTCCATCATAAAATACAAATTCGTTTGAACCACGTTCACCAGCCTTATTCTCTTCAAGTGACTCATTGAATATGTTGTTTTCTTTCCAATATTTAAGAACTGCCTCCTCAATTGAGGGGAACGAGACATTTTTGTCCTGACTATTTGTGATGCTAACAACTGGATACTTCATACTTATATTATACCATATTTTGCCCACGCAATGGCATCCACAACAAGAGAAGGTACACAAAATTCAAACTTGGGCGACTGACGGGGCTTGAACCCGCGACATCCGGAACCACAATCCGACGCTCTACCAACTGAGCTACAGTCGCCATAGGTTTTAGTGTAACATCATGATGTTCTCAATTATAAACATATGTATTATATCACAAATACTTCTGGATGTCAAATGCAGTGATACAAGATCTTGAATAGCATACATATTCGGTGTAGATTTAATCTTAAATTGTTTGCATAATGAAAATGTATAAAAAAGGTGCAGATAGCATAGTAGAATCTAGTCGATCTAAAATACCTCCATGACCTGCCAGAATTTTACCAGAATCTTTAACTCTAGCATCTCGTTTTATTAGTGACTCAATAAGGTCTCCTATAGTTCCAAATATAGAACATAACAACGAGAATGCAAATGGAAACCAATAATTACCTGCATAATATACACTTGGAAATACAAATTGTATATATAATACTGAAATTGCAAGTGCAAAAATAAGCGACCCCAAAAATCCTTCCCAAGTTTTTTTAGGCGAAATTACTGGGCACATCTTAGTTCTGCCAAACTTCATACCGAATGTAAGTCCTCCAATATCTGAAAATGCTATTGAGAGAAATACAAATATTACTTTTTGTGCACCAGATGACGAATCCCTTAGCAAAATTAAATATGAGAGCAAAAATGGAATGTATATCAATAGGAAGATGCCAGATGTTAGCATTGAATTCCTACTATTGGTATTTCTTTCAAAACTTGAATAGAGTATAATAAATAAGATACATAGAATAAGTGAAACTACTAGTGCAATTTCACCACCTATATAACATGAAAAGATGATTAAAAATGTCGATATTGTGCAAATAATCAATGGTACTTTTTCATACTTGTGTTTGAATATTACTGCCAGTTCAAAACATGCAACTGCACCTAATATGGACACAAATATTGCAAATGTAAAGGATGATATATATGCACTAAGCACAAAAACTGTACCAAAAATTAGCCCAGTAGCTGTGGACTGCTTGATATTGCGTTTCATTAAACTTCCAGTATCTCTTTTTCTTTATGCGAAAATAGCAATTCAATTTCATCTGTGAACTTCTTTATTAACTTATCAATTTCTGCCTTGCTTCGTTTATGATCATCTTCTCCAACTTCCTTATTTTTAAGCAATTGGTCAATTTCATCAATCGCTTTATGCCTAAGTGATCTAAGAAAAACTTTCCCTTCTTCTGTACGTGTTTTTGCTAGTTTAACATATTCCAATCGCCTCTGTTCGGTTAATTCTGGAAGAGTTACGCGTATTTGGTCACCCTCTCTAACTGAATTAAAGCCTAGATTACTGTCCTGTAAACTTTTTACAATTCCATCAATCGCACTCTTATCAAATGGAGAAATAATTACAACTCTATTTTCGGCAACATTTACACTCGCTAGCTGCATTAGTGCGGTTGCAGTTCCATAGTAATTGACGGTTATTCCAGAAAAAAGTCCAGCATTTGCACGACCAGAACGAATTCCAGCAAATTTGTTCTTCGTATTTTCAAGTGCATCTTCCATTTTTGCTTCAGCATCTTTAATTATATCTTGTATCATATTTTCAACTTCCTATTCAACGGTAACTAACGATCCTATTTCTTTACCTAGTAGTGCATTTGTTACATTACCAGGTTCATTTATCCCAAATACTCGAATATCCATCATATTTGTTTTTGCAAGTGTTAGTGCTGTGCTGTCCATAACTTCTAGGTTATCCATTATTGCTCTAGTAAATGTCAAATGTTCTAATTTTTCGGCATTTTCATTAACTCGCGGATCACTTGTGTAGATACCATCAACACCATTTTTTGCCATCAACACCTCATTGCAGTTAGTTTCAAGCGCGCGCTGAATTGATACAGTATCTGTTGAAAAATAGGGCATACCAGCACCAGCACCAAACACAACAACACGTTTTTTCTCCATGTGGCGAATTGCCTTGAGTGGAATATACGGCTCAGAAACTTGATCCATTGCAATTGCTGATTGAACACGTGTTGTAACTCCTGCTTGCTCAAGAAAGTCTTGTAAAGCTAGGCAGTTCATAACAGTCCCCAACATGCCCATATAATCTCCACGGTTACGGTCTATTCCAGCAATTGACAATTCTTCACCTCTAAAAAAATTGCCACCGCCAACAACCACACAAATTTGCACATGTTCAATTGCATTAGCTATTTCTTCTGCCAAACGGCGGACAACATCAGTATCAATACCAATATTGCCACCGCCAAATGACTCACCAGATAATTTAAGCAGTACTCTTCTGAACACTAGGCAGTGCCACCTACTAAAAATCCAACATAGTTTGTGATTTCACCACTTCCTAGCAAGTTCTTAATTAAAACCGTAGAGTCAAATGCAAGTTCTTGTTCAAGCAGAACCTGTTGTTTGTAGAAGTTATTTAACGCACCAGATACAATCTTCTGCATAATTTCATCAGGTTTACCTTGATTCTTCTCGCGCGCAATCCTTTCTTCAGACTCAATTACATCCTTAGGTACATCATCAACACTCTTATATGGAAATGAGCCATTAATCCCAAGATATGATGCTAAATGAGCAGCTAACTTTTTTGCATTACCTTCGCTAACACCATCTACTCCAACTATAACACCAACATACGGAGGAAGTGCAGCATCTTTTTTATGCAAATATTCAACAACAACTTCACCCTCAACCTTGCCTGCATTTTTCAACACTAGATTTTCGCGCAGTTTCATTCCTGCAACTTCTTCAATCTTGTCTTTTACTGTACCTGAGGTTGTTTCAGCAGATAGTGCAGACTCTAAGTTATCAGCATCAGATGCAACAATAGCATCAAGAATTGTATCAGCAAGTTCAATAAAATCAGGTGATTTAGCAACGAAATCGGTTTCAGAATCTAGTTCAATAATATAACCAACTTGACTTTTACCACTCTTAGCTGGAACAATTTTACTAGCAATAAGACCTTCGGCTGTTTCACGCTCCCCTCGCTTTGCAGCTGCTTTTGCACCCTTGATGCGTAAAATTTCAGTTGCCCTCGTAATGTCGCCTTCAGCTTCAACTAGTGCATTCTTAACATCAAGCATTCCTGCACCAGTAGTTTCGCGAAGCATTTTAATATCTGCAGCAGTATAATTTGCCATATTCTTATCCTTTCTTCTCTGAAATAGTACTATCTTCAGTTGCGCCCAGTAGTTCTTTTTCCCAATCTGCCATTGGTTCAACTTCTACTGTAACTTCTTCAGTTGCGTTGTCTTTCTTTGTCTTTGCTACAGCGACTTCACTACGTGCTAATAGACCTGCCGCAACAGCATCTGCTATGAATCTAGTCAACAAGTCCACTGAACGAATTGCATCATCATTACCAGGTATTATGTAATCAATCACATCTGGATCACAATTTGTATCTGCAATAGCAACAACTGGAATTCCCAATTTGCGAGCTTCATCAATAGCAAGATGTTCTTTTATTGTATCAACAACCCATATTGCAGATGGCAATTTGTTTACATCACGAATTCCACCTAGTGTTTTAGATAACTTGTTTTTTTCACGACTAAGCAATAACAGTTCTTTTTTTGTGGTCGCGCCAGAAGAAGACACATCCTCAAAGTTAATGCCTTCTAAATCTTTCAAGCGCCCTAGTCTCTTTGAAATTGTTTGGAAGTTAGTTAGCATACCACCAAGCCAACGTTCTGACACATATGGTTGCCCAACACGAGTCGCCTGAAGTTTAATTACCTCTTGTGCCTGCCTTTTTGTTCCAACAAACAGAATTGAGCCTCCATTTGCAACAGTACTTTCTACGAAGTCAAACGCTTTGTTCATATATTCAACTGTCTGTACTAAATCTATTATATAGATACCATTTCTATCCGTTAAGATGTGCTTTTTCATCTTAGGATTCCACCTGCGCATTTGATGCCCAAAATGCACTCCATTAGCAAGTAAGTCTTGCGTTGTAATATTTGACATATTATATCCTTTACTTTTTAGTTACCTCTAATATGGAACCAAACCCACAAACTGCAGTCTAAAGAACACTCAAACAGTATACTAAAACTACAGTCCGACGACGAGCATGGCATTAACCCATACGAATTATATCTACATTATAGCACATTTTCTTTTAGTATGTGCATAATTCTTGTATATAATTCAAATTACTGCACATTTCCCATTAAACGCTTAAGAGGTTTGAGTAAAAGTAATACAATAACTATAATGATTGCAGCAACAATTGCATATCCAAAAAAGAAAGGCGATGGATTCTGATCGTCATAAAAGCGCACGCAAAATGAGTTAATTCCTTGCCCCAAAGTATTTGACAAGAACCAGATAGCCATTAAGCGTGAATCATATTTCTTAGCCGCTAATTCGGTTGTTGCACTTAAACCAATTGGAGAAACAAAGAGCTCGCCAAGCGAAAACATAGCAATTGGAATAATTAAGAAAAGAGGACTAACCTTTTGTGTATGAGAAACAGATGCGAATGCAAATGCAGGAATTAAAAATGAAATACATGTTAAAAATAGACCCGATGTCATCTTCATGATAATTGATGGTTGTTTTTTTAGCTTAGTCCAAACTATCGCTAAAAGTGGAGCACCAATAATTATAACAAATGGATTAACAGACTGATACCACGATTCAGGAAAATGGAATCCTGCAACATTATTATTTGCACGAGATTCAGCTAGTGTTGCAAAAACTGATGATTGTAATTCTTCAATTGCCCAGAATACCACAGCAATTACAAATATTGCAATATAGGAAATAGTTTTATTTCTTTCGTCCTTACTCAAACTTTTATCCGAAATCATAGACGCGAAAAGAAATGTAACTATTGCAACTGAAACTAGTGGCGTAATAATTGAAAATGACTCTAGTGTTAAGATGTTTAGCGCAATTAGAATAGTAACTAAAACAGCTATTGATAAAATGAGCACGACAAAAAATGTAAGAATACGTCCTCGCTCATGTGGCAAAATAGGCGATGCTGGATTGTGGTCTATTTGCCCAAGAGTAGACTTTGTTAGTGTGTAAAATACGATTAAGCCAACAATCATAAATACTGCTGGAATTGTGAATGCAACATGAAATCCTGCTACTTTTTGAGTTCCACCAACAATTATCGGCGAAAAGAATGAACCAATATTGATACCTAGAACAAAAATGTTGAAGCCAGCAGCTCTTCTTCTGTCTCCATCGGTATACAGAGTTCCCACCATTGAAGAAACATTTGGCTTTAATAAACCAGTACCTATTGCGATTAGCACCAATGCTATAAATAAACCTGCAACACCAGTAAATGGCAGTCCAAGTACAATATGTCCTACAGCAATTATCGCTCCACCAAGTAATATAGAGTAGTAGGCACCAATAACGCGATCTGCTAACCAACCACCCAATACGGATAACATGTATACCGCACTTCCAAATAACGTCATAACATATAGCGCATCTTGCTTAGAAAGTCCTAAACCTCCGCTTGCAACAGACGAGTATACATAGAAAACCAGAATTGCTCGCATTCCATAATATGAAAAGCGTTCGCAGAACTCAGTAGAGAATAGATTCAATAGCCCAATTGGGTGACCTAGAAATGTTTTTGTAACTTTATCTTTATTCATACTACTATTATACCATAAGTTTAGGTTAAGTAAAGGTTAAGTTTGTAAAAAGTGCAAACATTTAGTACGCATTTGTAATTTTTTGTATATACACTACAAGAAATTATGCAATTTTGTGTAGTATTACTATCAATTCTAAATCAGCGCTCTTGTGGGGATTAGTAAGCTGGCAAACATCGCTTCTAAAATAAGCTGTGTTGATGCACCGAGATTATTATTAATACGTGTTCGTGAATTCTCAATACATTCAATTTTTAGTGCAGTTTCTGTAATCGTCATAGATTTTGCGTATATTATAAGTTCTTCAATAAGATGTAGATTGATTATTAGTTCGCGATCTCCATTTGCTTGTAGTAGCGATATATCACGGTATACCATTAGGATTTCTTGTAATGATATATCTAGCAAATCTCGTAGTCTTCGTTTTTCTTGTGATTTTTTATCATCTTCTAGCTTTTTGAAATAGTGCCGCAACTTTACTGGAATAGACTCATTTTCTTCTAGCCCAAATGTTGCACGCAGTTGTTTATTTTGCTGTTCAAATTCATCTTCTAGTAACTGTTTAAAAAGGTTCTCGGCATTTTTTGTCAAAATTTCTGCAGAATATACAGCATCTGAAACATAGTTAATGCTAAGTGCAAGTTTAGAATTACTCAGGCGCTGTTCATACAACTTATCATTTAGTGCAAGTTTTCTAGCAATTCCAATGTGTCCATTACTTAGGCGAGCAACTTCCGCTGCCTTTTTTTCCTCAACACCTTCATTCACTAGAAGTTGGATAATTGAACTAGTTCTTGCAAGTCGAAGATTTATTAGGCGTGATCGTGATGCAATAGTTGGTAAAACATCATGCCTAGTTGGTGTGCATAATATCCAGATCATGTAATTTTCAGGCTCTTCAATGGATTTGAGCAATGCATTTTGCGCTTCGGTGGTCATTCTATCAGCATCTTCTATTATGAAGACCTTATAATTTCCTATACTAGGTAAAACAGATGCTTTTGAAATCATGCTTCGTATATCATCAATTTTAATTGTTAACCCAGATGCATGTAAAATTTCAACATCTGGATGTGCATTCTGTTCTATAAGATTCTTGGCATTTGGAGTGTTTATAGACAAGATTTTAATTGCAAATTCAAGTGCGAGAGTTGAACGCCCAGATCCAGGAGGTCCAGTAAACAACCAAGTATTAGCCATTTTTGATGTATTCTCTAATGCATTGTTTAACTGCTCAATTGCGTCATCCTGGTCAATAATTTTACACCATGACACTTGAAACCACCTCGTAAATATCTTCAGATAGTTTGTCAATATCAGCCATAGCATCAAATACATGAACTCGTTTTTCATCGTGTGCAATCTTAAGGTATCCACTTCTAACTTGCTCAAAAAACTCATTATTTTCCTGTTCAAGTCGATCTGCATTCAGTCCTAAGAGGCGTTTTTTTGACTCTTCAACAGTAATATCTAGTAAAATAGTCAAATCTGGAAGTAGTCCACTAGTTGCAAAATTTGTCATTGTAAGAACTGTAGATCTGTCTAAAACTCTACCTGAACATTGGTATGCAACAGTTGAATCAATATATCGATCTGAGATCACAATACATCCTCGCGAAAGTGCAGGAACTAACACCTTGTTTACATTTTCTGCTCGATCTGCCAAATACAACAAGAGTTCTGCATGTGCACTAATTGCATCTTCGTGAAGTATAATATTGCGCAGTTTTGCCCCTAGTTCAGTTGCACCTGGTTCAAACGATTGTACAATTTCACGATCTGGGTATTCCTTTTTCAAGCGTTTTACCAATTTCTCAATCTGCGTGGATTTTCCAGCCTGATCGATTCCCTCAAATGTTATAAAAACGCCACTCACTTTTTTCTCCGCCGCCGATAAACTTTTTCATGTGAATATACCTCAATTGCCTCTTCAAGTGTAATTGTATACATCCGCTCCTGAGCAGTTTCAGTTTCAGTTTTTTTAATAGACCGATAGTCGTATTTCTTCGTATTAAGGTCCTTTTTCATTAAGTAGGGTCCAAAATGACCGTTATTGACAGTAATTTTCTCATTATCTGGTGGATTTATACCAAGTTCGCGCGGAATTTCAAATGCCTTAAGTGCATCATCTAATGTAACTGAATCTAGTTCCATATATGATAATAAAGATGCTGTTTTTGCTTTCACCTTATTACGACCAGTTTTTGGCACATCATCTGGTAAAATTTCAGTAAAGTATGGTCCATATCTACCACTAAGTGCCACAATTGTATAGCCAGTCGCAGGATTTATACCTAGTGTTCTACCAGAATTTTGCGTTCCAACTCCAATTTTAATCTGCTCTTTAGCAATATCTTCAGTTAATTCATCTGGCGCTAATTCTTCTGGAATATACCCACGAGGAAACCGCCCTTGTTCATCAAGTTTACCTAGTAAATCCTCAACAAAAGCACCATACGGAGTAATTCTAACCTGATATTGTTTATTTGAACCAACTGGAAAAACATCATCTGATAATTTTGAAGCAACTACTTCTTTAAGGATATTCGTGTCTTTTTCCAGTCCTTGTGCAACTTTTCCATCACCAAACCAGTAGTTTTTCAACCATTTAGTGCGTTCATTTTTACCAAGTGCAATTTCATCAAGGTCCTTTTCCATATGCGCAGTAAAATCGTAGTCTACATACTTGCTAAGTGTTTCCTCAAGTACTCGGTTTACTCCAAATGCTAACCAAGTTGGTACTAATGCTTGTCCTCGTTTTGTTATATAACCTCTGTCTTGAATTGTTTGAATAGTAGATGCATAGGTTGACGGTCGACCGATTCCTAACTCTTCCATTTTCCTCACCAATGATGCTTCTGTATATCTAGCTGGCGGTTTAGTTTTATGAGCCAGTGGAGTCATACTATCTACATTTAGTTTCTGTCCATTGTCAAGACTAGGAAGACGTACATCTTTAGTAACTGCAGATTCTGAAGACTCGTAGTTATCATCAAGTGCTGCTAAAAATCCCTTATTCTCAATTATAGTTCCACTTGCTGAAAATACAGCAATTTGTTGACTATCTGCAACCTTTACAGTTGTTGTCCAACCAGTTGCAGGAACCATCTGTGATGCTAGTGTGCGTTTATAAATCAGTTCATAGAGCTTCAGTTGTGATGGATCTAGAACATTTGCGAGTTTGTTCGGTTGTACAAATGGAACAGCAGGTCTAATTGCCTCATGTGCCTCTTGTGCATCACTATTAACCGCACGGTATATTTTCGCATTTGGAAGAACAGAATCTTTTCCATATAATGAAGCAGCACTATCGCGAGCAGCATCAAGAGCTTCTTGAGAAAGTGTTGGTGAATCAGTTCGCATGTATGTAATATAACCGTTTTCATACAAATACTGAGCAGTTCGCATAACGCTAGCTGATGACATTTTCAGCCTGTTTACACCTTCTTGTTGTAGTGATGAAGTTGTAAATGGGGCTTTTGGAGATCTTGTATATGGTTTTTTTAATACTTCTGCAACATTAAAGTCTACATTTTGGCAGAACTTGACAATGTCATTAGATGTTGACTCATCAACTATTAAAACACCATTTTTCTGAGCAGATGTCGTTAATGTACCTTTGTTTGTGAAATCTTTTGAAACTGCAATTGGAGAACCGTTGTAGTATGTTAACTTCGCTGGAAAACTATTTGGATCTTCAAGTGTAGAAAAGTTAGCCGAAATGTCCCAATAGTCAGATTCTACGAATGCAATGCGTTCAATTTCTCGGTGAACTACTATGCGCGTTGTGACAGACTGTACTCTTCCTGCAGAAAGCCCAGTGCCAAATTTGCGCCATAAATATGGTGAAACTTGAAAACCGAATAGGCGGTCTTGAATGCGTCTAGTTTCTTGTGCATCAACAAGGTCAAGGTTTATATCTCTTGTTTGTTCAAGCGATTTCGTTATTGCATCTCTAGTAATTTCATGAAACACCATGCGTTTTACTGGTACTTTTGGCGCAAGAACTTCATGTAAATGCCATGCAATTGCTTCACCTTCGCGGTCCTCATCAGTTGCGAGCAAAAGCTCGTCAGCATCTTTTAGGAGACTCTTAAGTTCAGAAATAACCTTCTTCTTGTCAGAATAAACAGCATAATACGGTTCAAATCCAGCTTCAATATTTACTGCAAACCTCTTAAATGCTCCACCGCCCTGTTCTTTTACCTTCGCAGGTAACTTTGAAGGTACAGGTATATCCCTAACATGACCCACACTGGCACGCACAACAAAATCACTCCCTAAAAAACTACCTATTTTCTTCGCTTTCGCAGGAGACTCAACGATAACTAATTTTTTACCCACATTCTGCATTATAGCATACTTTTTGAAAATATGCATGATGATGTGAATTTGTATTTATGATAAAACAACTACTTTTATTTTTTAATCCCATATAATATACTTCTCCGCGCCTAATTGCTGCATCCAAATCTGATCATCAACACCTTTAAGAGGTGGTATTTTATACAAGAAACCGCATTTATCACTCTGCTTATACATCATGAAGTCTAAAAAAGCCTGTTTTCGCCTTTCAACATAGTACATGTGTATATAACACATAAGCACCTTAAATCAAACCACATGCTTATAAATAGCCTTAATGAAGGTCTAGGTTATAAAACCATCTGGATTTGCTCAAGAAGAAGTTTTTACATGTACATCCCCTGAATAAAAAAAGACTTGTATTTAAGAGGAGTTGATGATAATACTCAAGGTGTTGTGGTTTGGGTGCGGATGCATTATTATGTGTAGATTTATAAATGTGTGGTATAATTATATTATCCTCTCGTAGTCTCAATGGATAGAGCGTTTGATTCCGGTTCAAAAGGTTGCAGGTTCGACTCCTGTCGGGGGGACTGGAGATGTTTTAATGCAGCTCTTGGATGAGTTGATGCATATACTTCATGAACTAAGTTATTTGAAAGTGCAGTATAAATATGGGTTGTTGTAATAGATACATGACCTAAAAGTTCCTGAACACTGCGAATGTCCGCACCTGACTGCAACATATGCGTAGCAAAAGAGTGGCGCAATGAATGAGGTGAAACATTCTGCCCTATTTTTGCATTTGAACACCGTATTTTAATAATCTCCCATATATTCTGGCGGCTGATATTATTACCTTGTAGATTTAGAAACAACGAACTACACTTCTTTTTTTTGCTTAAGTAGAATAACCTAGACTCTGCCAAATACCTTTCAAGTGCATGCATTGCATACGAACCTATGGGAACCATGCGCTCTTTGGAACCTTTTCCAGTCAATCTTACAACACCCGTACATTCATTTGACTGAACATCTGTCGGTCTAATTGCTGCCAATTCAGAAACTCTTGCACCAGTTGCATACAACATTTCCAAAATTGCAACATCTCGGATACCTTTTGGAGAAGTATCTTTTTCAGTAGTCTCAATTAGAGTGCTGATTTCATCAACTTGCAGTGCTTTTGGAATTCTAATTGAGCACTTTGCAGTTTTTACATTGCTCATTACATTATTATCTATAACTTCCTCTTCAACTAAATATGAAAAGAACGACTTAAGTGTTGAAATTTTACGAGCTATAGAACTTGTTGAATAGTTTTCTAGTGTTACTAAATATTCATTAATATCAGCACTTGAAATTTCGCAAATATCTGTTAAATTATGCTCTGAACAATGTTGTAGATAATTCAAAAAGTGCCTTAAATCATTAGAGTATGAAGCAAGCGTATTCTTAGACAGCCCTTTTTCAATATATGCAAATAACAAAAACCGCGCAATAAGATCATCTAGCTGTTTATACATATGTAATTTTGCTGTTGTCCAAAGTTCTTTTTCTAGGGCATCCACTTTCTGAATTGAGATCTGCAACTCCAAGTAGTAGTGAAATTCCAAAGTTCCAGCTTTCCTTAAAACCTAGTCTTTGCTTGAAGTACTGCGCGTTTTCACCAGAAAATGCAAGTTTGGCAAGACCACAAATACAGTTGCCCAAGCCTAAAGAGTGCGCTGCTAATGCCATATTCTCAACAACAATTCCACAATCTAAAAGCGCACTTGCTACCGAATCCTCGCTGTCAGATTCAGGAATTGCAATAACTATAACTGCACTTGCACCATAAAAAAGTTTTCCACCTCGTGAAATTATGCGCTCATATTGCGCTCTAGTCGCTGGATTATTCTTCAAATTCTCCAGTCCTTCAACTTCTAACTCGTTGATTAGTCCATGATCTGTAATCACAACTATTTGCCACTGTTGTTTGTTGTATGCACTAGGTGATGCAATACCAGCTTCTGCAACAACTTGCAAATCTTCAATTGAAACTGCTCCAGAAAATGCACGCGCAGTATATCTATCACTTATCGCTTTTATAACTTCATTCATATTCTTCCCCTATCTGTCTAAGACCTTCCAAGTACTTCCATTAACACCATCTTCAACTTCAATGCCCAAATTTAGCAACTCATTCCTAATTTTATCAGCTTCTTCAAAATCCTTGCGCTTTTTAGCTGCAGTTCTATTAGAAATCAACTTCTCAACTTGTTCTCGTAATTCATCTGGAATTTGCGACTTCTCCTCAAGCCAAGCAGTAGAAAATGGATCAATGCCTAGAATATCCAACGCCTTGCGAGCCAGCAATGCGCAGTTAAATGCATCTTTATAACTTGCAGTTGAAAGTAATGTTCTTGCAGTTTTCAGCTTCTGCCAAATACATGCAATAGCAGCAGAAACATTTAAATCTTCATTCATACAATCCAGAAACTCAATAAAATCACCAAGTGGAATATTTTCTATAGTTCTAGTATCAAGTAGTCCGCATAAACCTTGTTCTTCAAGAGCATCATCAAGTATACTGAACTGTGTTTTTAGCCTAGTAGTAGCAGTTCTACTAGATTCAAGTGTTTCATCTGTCCATTCAAGCATACTCCGATAATGAACCGTTGCTAGAGCATATCTGAGCGCAAGTGCGGATGATTTTGATGAATTTAATACATCATCAACGCTTAATCCGTTGCCTAAACTCTTGCTCATTTTCTCGCCTTTTGCAGTAACCCACGCAGAATGCATCCACAAGTTGGCGAAATCCCTACCAGCTGCCCTACTCTGCGCGAGTTCATTTTCGTGGTGCGGAAAACGCAGGTCTAGTCCGCCTCCATGTATATCAAATGCATCCCCCAAAATACTACCACTCATAGCAGAGCATTCTAAGTGCCAGCCAGGATGTCCACTCCCCCAAGGACTTTCCCAACGAGCATCTTCTGGGTCTGAAGATTTTGGAGTTTTCCAGAGCGCGAAATCTCGTTGATTTTTTTTGGCAGCTCGAAAATCTTCTTCCGAGCCACTCAGGTTGTCAATATTCTCCTGATTCGTTAATTCACCATAATCTTTCCATGCTTCGGTATTGAACCACACGTCTGAATCAATTCCACGATATGCATATCCACGTTCCAAAAGAATCTTTATCAATTCAATCTGCTCAGATATATATTCGCTCGCATGCGGGACTGCAGTAGGTAGGAGTACATTCAATTTGTTGTAGGCATTCATAAATTCAGCTTCATACTTTTTTGCCAGTACTTGCCAATGGACACCAGCATTGCTTGCATTTGTCCAGATCTTATCGTTGATGTCAGTGATATTCTGCACAAACTGTATATTAAAACCTAGTGCAGAAAAGAACCTGCGTAGAACATCGAACGCTACTGAAGCACGCATATGACCAATGTGCGGAGAACTCTGAACAGTTGGTCCACAGACGTACATCTTAACACACTTGCCCGATTTATCAAGCGGACGAAAATCAACAACTTTGCGTACCTTACTACTATACAACTTCAGATTGCTATCCACCTGTATATTATACCACATTTATTCTTGTTCAAAATCTATAACACTTCTATCAGAAAGTGGCTGTATATTACGGTTGTTGTAATTATAGAATGAGTTGAATTTTTCTAACTGAGAAGTAGACACAGTTATAGGAGTTTTTAGTATATACCAGTTCACACCTTCTGTTAGCGGTGGAGTAGTCAACGAGCCGATATAATGCCAATAAGACATATTTTCTGGTAGTAATTTTTTAAGATCCAGATGTTGATTAAGCGGTGTACTTGTATTTTGCACTTCATGACTAGAGAGCTCCAGAATTTGTTCAAATGTGTTATTTTCTGCACCTTCGGTAAACATAACTGCAACCACGCTAGTTTGACCATCAAGCGACTTTGAGACAAAATGTGCTTCAAGAGGATAATGTTTTCCGTCAACGGTATGTTCACTGGGTGAATGAAAGTGAACCTGTTTGAACTCGTACTGGGTGTTTGAGAGCTTGAATTTCCCAGAACCCTCAATCTCTAGGCTATGCCCGTTGTTGATAATTGATTCAGCATCAAGTTCGTAAAAAGTAATCGGTCCGTAAATCTTGGAATGCACCAATGAAGTTGTCTTAATATCAATTGGCGACTGAATATCACCGTAAACCTGCTTCCATGCATTCTGGTTCGAATAATCTAAAACCGTTGAGTGCTGATCTAAAGTTTGAGTTGAACAACTTGATAAAACTAGTAGCAAAAGTGGCAGAATCGCCAAACTTCGAATTTTATGTATACATTTCATGACTATCCTTACTATCTTTATGTTTGTATAATACAGTATATCATGGAACTACCTCCTTATATCCACTTTGGTAACCTGGTTTTGAAACTACTATTTTTAGTAAAACTGTAGATTTACTGAGATGTTCACCAAATACATCATCGTCTTTTCGCAAATATGGCTGATTATCACCCGCTTGTTGCCCATTTACTGTCCAGTTGTATGCGATTTGCCACCCTGTGCTGATATCTGGAACTCCTTCAACTGAAAAGATTTGGACACCATTTACCTGTTGCTCTAAAATAGAGGGCTTGAAGTTGATTGTAGACCCAGGCATAACCGTTAAACTATCAGATTCAAAACTTGAGGGCTCAATTTGACTAGAGTTGTCTGGATTCGTTTGAATTCGAACGGAGATGTTTTGTGTCATGTCCCACGCCTGCACAGTGTAATTCTTGGAGGTTGCGTTTTCAATTTCGTGTCCGTTTATCAGCCATTGATATGTGATGTTCAAATAATTAGATAGTTCAGCTGAAATCGCTGGAGAGCCAGTTGCCCAGAGAGTTCTTCCAACTCGAGCTTCACCAGAAATTCTTGGCCAATATTTTAAGGCATCTCCTTTTCTGACTGCTTCAGTTTTTGCAGTTTCAAGTAAAATAGGCTCAAATCCAGGCTTTGTGAGGCGGACAAGCACAGATATCTCACAGCCGTAGTCTAAGGCAGTAAGCGCGTAGTAATCACTTGTTTCATTGGGCAAAATAATGATCGAGGAGTCCTTTGTGCATATCCAGTTCAAACTATCAAGCACCCATCCAGTAGAAACATCTGGTAGAGCATTTAAGTGCAAAATTTGTCCAACTTGTGGATTACCAGTAATACTAAGATCAAAAAGCGGCGCTGAAGCCAAAGAGACCACTTTATCAGTCAGAATATTCGCTTGCGAGTCTGCGTAACCATCTCGTTTAAGAGCAACTTGCACCCCAATAAAATTCCCGACATCATCTGGAGTAACAATGTAGTTGTTTTGATTAGAAACCGTCGTTATTTCGCCAGTATCGGTGATAGAGAACCAAGAATATTCAAGCTCAGGAGTAGACAATGACTCATCCAAATCTGAAGCCTTAGTTGGAAGATTTACCAAGTTGATGTGTGTGCCAGTTTCAAGTGGACCTGAATAATCAAACTCGGGGAAAATATCAGTTGCCGCGCCGAGAACCACTTGCTCAGTTGGAGGGCTCGTAATCAAACTCGTTGGCAAAAAACCAGGTTGAGTAGCTTGCACTTGTACGCTCAACGAGCTCCCTAAATCTTCAGGATGCACAATGTAACTGTCAGATCTGGCACTTGGATTGGAGATCTCGAGTCCATTCCTAAGCCACTGGTAAGTAGTTTTCCAACCAGAATTTTTGTCTACACTGCCAGCAATTGTAAGCAACTCGCCCACTTTTGCTTCGCCCAAAATGGATGGGTTAATATCAACTGCAGCCCCTAAATCAACAACTTCAGTGAGTGTAGAGGATTTAGGTTCTATCGGCAAAAATCCAGCATGAGTAGCAGAAACCTCAACATAAAATTGCGCGCCAAGATCCTGAGCAGCAACAGTATATGACTCATCATCTCCAACTACTGAGTCAATTTCATCCTGAACTTTATGCCACTGAAAAGTTGGTATCCAGCCGTCGGGAAGACCAGTTATAACCAGAGTGTCACCCACACGAACAGCTTCATCATTAACAGCATGAATAACAGGGGTGAAACTGACAGGAGCCTGCCCAAGTCCAATAACTCGGCTCTCAGTTTGTCTAGTGATTGTCTGATATCCAGGGGCGGAAGTGGTCACAGTAACTCTAAGAGTTTTACCAGCATCTTCGGGGTACGGAATGTATGTGTTGTTACTTCCAGTTTGTACCAAATCAGTATCAACATAAAAATCAAATGTGTGCTCAAGATCCTCAATGATATTATCCTCTTTTGGCTCGAAACCAGTAACTGTTGCTGGGCTGCCCACTCTAATCTCGTCGTCAAGAGTAGGCTCTTCAAATATATCGTCACCATACATCACCTTTGGAGAGGGATTGCTTGTCCATGTTGAAGATTCATAATCGATCGTTTGGTTACCAAGTTCAATAACAACGATAATAGAGCAACCTGCATCATTAGGCTGGAGCTGATAATTGGACTGATCCACCGCACCACCATTAGTCAATAAATGATCACGGTCCACGATATCGCAATACCAGTAATACGCTGAAGTATATGCATTCTTTTGGTACTCTAAAAGCTCATCTGTCGGATTCACATTACCGTCATCATCGTAGGAAGGTCCTGGATTATCAATAGCGCCTCCTTCAATGGTTATATTGCCACCAACCTGAAAGGTACCTGTAATAACTGGCTGAAGTGATGGAGCTTTCGCCTGTTTAACATGACCAGTCTGAGGTGTTTCGAACGTTGTACTGTCATAACCCAGCGCAGAAAATGAAATCTCTGCCTTCAAAGTTGCACTCTTTTCCAGGTCGAATTCGTCACCAGAAGTAGGCTCTTCAATCAAATCTTTTCGGCGAAGGCTATAAGTGTCGCTAGTTTCACCTTCGATTATCTCGCAATCAGAAAAGCATCGGAACCACTTAAATGAATACACAGCGTTTTCAATTGGAGAGGAGGATTCGTAATTAATTAACTTGACTTCATCATAAATCGTGGGGGGATCATTATCTTTGTTAATGAAAATGCGCGCGCCACTCAAACTGTAGGATCCTGAAGTGATATGAACACTGGCAGATTTCTGACTCTCTCCAGAAGACCCAGACTGGTTAGTAGCAACTACGGATACATAAACATCACGATCAAAAGCTTTCTGCGGGACCGTGAAATCAGCCCCAGAGCCTAGATATTCACCATTATCATCAGTACTGGCAGACATATACCAGCGGATGCTTGATGCTTTCCAGCCAGAATTACCAACATCTGGAAGTCCATTGACAATTAGCTTATAACCAACTCGGAAAACTTCGCTATCTGTGTCACCATCTGGAACAATTTTGGGTGTAAATTCAGGAGGATTGGAGTCAGAAACAGGACCCACTCGAGGCGACTCAAACGCGGGAATGTTCTCAAACCCGATGATTTGAACAGTGCACGAAATACCTATAAACTTGGCATTATCTTCATCAGTCAATTTGTATTCACTATCGTTATCACCAGGGCTGAAAATACTACCAGTAGCATCAGGATCAGCAGTGTCATAGCGAGACCAAACGCAAGAATGGGTAGCAGATTCGTCAGGTGTGGGATAAATAACAGCTCTGAGCACTTCTGATTCAGATCCTTCTCCTTCGAATATGTGAGGAATGCCTTGGATTTTAGCAGAGTAACTGGGGTGAACGCCTTTAGAAATGGGGCTTTCGGAAATTGCAGTCTCAGCTACAGAAGTTTCATATCCTGGTTTTTCTAGTGTAACTTTTGCTTTCAGAAAATGATCGAGATCATCAGGAACTGGTCGGTAATACAGCGTTTTGCTGTCCTCTTGCTTGTAAGGATCTGAGCAGCTATCTGTCTCTTCAGATTCACATCGGTAAAACTGTACGCTTTGAACGCTCCAGCCGTATTTAGGTACACTTTCAATCTCCAATAGGTCACCAACTCTAAAAGTTGCATTTTCTTCAAGGGAAACAATTGTGGGTTCGAACTGGATTGTAGCACCCTTTTGCACGGTAAAATCATCAGTAGTCCAAGTCGTAGAAAATGGTAAATATCCAGGGCTATTTATGGAAATCGTTGTGCTAATAGTCGAATCAACATCCTCAGGGGTAAAAGTGTAGGAATCAGAGTTCTGGTGGGAAATCTGAGTAGTCGTACTTTCATTTGTTGACGGATTCATACGTGTGCGTGACCAAGTGCGAGTGATATCACTATCATTGACACCAAAGACATCTGGGATATTGCAAGCGTAAACCAGAGCCCCGACCGTTTGACCAGTCGTAGAACACTCAAGACTATTATAACCTATATTTCCTTTTTGCACAGTTTTTGTATCAGTTTTTTTAGAAATATCATTCATACCTGTGAATTTTACAGTAACAACCGCATAAATTTGGGTGTCAGTGTCAGAAACTTTTATGCGGTAACTATTCGAACTTGAATTTTGCAACACTTCTGGAGTAGCTTCTGGCTTATTGGTTGGAACTGAATGGAACTCGTAAATTATCGAATTATTCGGATTCATGCCTAAATCAGGAGTGCCAGAAACCCGCAAAAATGTACCTACTTCGGCGTGTGAGTCTTCGAGCAGCACTGGATTAAACTGGGTGTCCCCCTTCGAGATCGAATAACTGTCAGAAACAATTTCAGTTGCGTTATAGCCTGATCTTGAAGCTCTCACAGTAACTTTTAGATGAGCATTTGCCCACTCAGGAAGTAGCAATAGCGCATCGCAACGATTGGTGAACTCATGTGAATAGAGCAAATCATTACCCTTTTGTTTGATAATATCATACCTGCACATGTCGATCTGAGCACCATTTGGATAGCCTGCAACAAAAATATGCTCACCAACCTTTATTGTGCCTGTTGCACTAGGCTTGAAGTCGATTTTTGAGTAGTTAGTGATTAGTTTTTCCAAATCAATATGGTAATCGTCAAATCCAGTGCGTTTAAGAGTCACTGAAACTTTGAGCGTTCTACCAGAATCGGAAGCGTCGGTTTTGAATGAGCATCCTGAAATTCTGTCAGCGCCAGTTATAGCTTCACCTCCAATTTCCCACTGGCAAACGAAGTCATCATCATGCTCGAAATACGGGAGTCCAGTTACTGTATGCCACTCAAATGGGTGTCCATTACCAGTCAGTTGCAGATTCAGGTCCGTGAACTTTGCGTTTTCCACAAGTTCTGTCTTTTCCGTCTCGGCTACTGAGCTGTTATTCCCTCTACGGGCAGTTACTTTAGCATAGATAGTCTTACCGAGCTCATCAGGCGTGAGAAGATGAGTGTAACCAATGCCGACCTGAGAGTCAGTTCCACCAGAGTGCGCGCGCCATTCGATGTCATTGTCTGAAACAGTCCAACCAGTGTAAGAGTACGGCAAACCGGATAGTCCGAGAGTGTGATTAACGCGCGGAGAATCAGTGTCGAGCTGAATATGTGGGCTGAAATCGATCGGATCAAGAGAAACAATTTGAATCTGAGCAGTTTTTTCGATATTCACTCCCTGCGGGAAAGTTTTGTGATATACTACTTTTAGAAAAAGGGTTGGAGATTCAGGAGATTGAGTTTGCGCAGTTGAAAGCTTGTCGTAAATGCTGTCAGTTACGACAAACGAGTCTTGAGCAGAACTGGGATCGATCAGATATGGAGCTGTGCAAGCAGAGGTTTGGCACCAGTAATAGTTATCAACTGTAAAGCCATCGGTTGGATCCGGAACGCCAACTGCAAAAACTCGCTCATCAATCCGAGCATCGGCGCTAGTTACCATCTTTTCCCCTCGATGGACACCGAGTTCCACATCAACATCATGGATACTCTTTTCAGTTCTGATATGCACATCGTACTCAATCGAAGTACCGACTGAATCTTCATAGCCATTGCGTCTGTAAGTGACTTCGACTTGCAGTTTCTTACCGACAGCGTCTTCAGGAACTAATAGGCTCGAGCAGTCATTTTCTGGACCTGAAGTGCATAGTATGGCTGAATCATTTCCATCTATAAGAGTCCATTTGTAACTGACTGATTCGCCATCTTGAGGAGTGACAGAGTGCCTTGCGTACGCCATTCTTGAAGCCTCAACTTGCCCTGTGAAGGATTCAATCGTAGGGTAGAAGTTAATCGCATCACCTTTGTTTATCTTCAGTTCAGGACTTGTCCAATCAAGATGCTCTGTACCTGGGTCAACGGGACACTTACTGTAATCTTCTGTTCCTTGTTCAGCAGTGCAACCTTTAGTAAGAGGTTCAGCGGTGTAGTGTATTTTGACGGATTTACCAGCCATATCAGGTGTTACTTCAAAAATGGAGGACTCGCCAGGACCGCATGTGTAGTCAGGGTTATACTTGGTCAGAAGCTCGCCATTGATAATCACTTCGCAGTTGGTCTTGCGCCATTGCGAGTAAGCAGGAAAGCCTGCAGGAGTTAATGTACCGCCGACCATTGCAGTACCGCTTAACTTGAAGTCCTTGCTAAGTGCGAGTGCTTTACGAAGCTTGATGGGGATGATGTTTGTGGTGATTTTAGCCGAATCATGATAGCCAGAAGCGCTAAAGATAACATTGCTCTTTATAAAACAGGAGACGTTTTCGTGATAGTCTAAGTAGTCTTCCTTTATATTATGAGTGTTATGATTTTCAATATTTGGTCCCTCAAAATTAGCAAGATATACATAAGAGTTATCACCTTTTGCACAGTCAATTTTATTTCCACCAGTGAAGCTTGAAGATCCACTTATCATCCATTCAAATTTGACTTGCTCAACATTGACACTTGAGGGGGAACTATATGATACTTCCACAACATCATCAAGATACGCAATCTCCTTGTCTTCGTTTTGCATTTTTTCCAATTGCACAGCAAAATCATCATCATTAAGATACCCAAGACCTACTTTATAGAACTTTGACTTACAGTTACTTCTTTCATTGTAATCGGAGAACTCGTAAAACTTGCACGAATCAGTCAGGTTATCAGGTATATCAGAGATAAGTTGTTTCGTGAAATCCTCATACCCATCGTGTTTCAACGTTACTTTGAGATACAGATATTTGTCCGAATCGTCTGGGGTAAGTGTGAACTCTTCTGCACAATTTTTGGTAACAATCCTTGCATATTCTTTAGTGGGGTCCGCATCACCATTGGTATAAAGCGTGCTGTCAGTAACCCACTCACAAGTTGCATCCCAAGTACTATCAATACCCACTACTTTAAGTTTGTCGCCCACTTTGAAGTTTGTATAGTTTTGGTTCACATCAGCAGGGTTTTTCTTTTCATTAGTAAAAAGTTGAATTTTATCAGGAGTTGGATATTCGCCTGGCTGGATTGTTTCAGGATTAGTTGTAATCGTGAAGTCTTCCCACGCATCGTTATGAGTCGTTGCTGTTAACTCGAGTTTGATAGTTTTGTTAACAACGCTTGGATTGAACTTGACTGAAAGATAGCTACCTGCGATACAATAATCAAAATCTTCTTCTTCAATCGCTTCGCGATAATCATCGTAACCAAAGAAAAAACCGTCCTCAGGAGCATAAATAGACCACTTTATGTAAGTACTATCATCGAGAATCTTATACTCTGCACCATGGAAAATTGGGTAATTAACACTTGCTGTCACACACTCACCAACAGCAAAATCTTTAGGGTTAAAATTAACCGTGAGGGCACGCTTTTCACTGCCTGTTAGTTTCCCCTTCTGAACTATTGGGAAATCAGTAGCGCCATCAAAGAAGAACGATGCGTCATCTTTGAATTCCTTATCTTTGTAGCCAGGTGCAGAATATACAACATGAGGGTACATAAGGAAAGGACCCTTATCGTAAAATATTTCGGAAATTTTGACTGTCCAATTGTTGTCTCCTTTTTCGCCTGGTTCACAATACTCTTTGCGCCGATCTAAAATATTTCCAGTTTCTTCATCCACTTTAGAAATTGGTTTTGTGCAGATTTCAAAAGATTTGATATAAGTGCCTTTTGGAACATTCTCATTAGGCGTAGATATCGCAATCGTGTCACCAACATGCCAGCCATCATTTTGACGAGTACTATTATTCAGAAAAGCCTTAGTGTCTTGAGGAAAGCTTGCCTTGGTGACGTTGATTGTGAAGGTCTTTATAGGTTGCATAATAGTCTGATTCGGAGTGGTATTAGTATTGACAGAATATTCATTGCATGTAATATCATACTTTTCAAATATATTTTTAGTGTCGGGTATTTTTATGGATGTATTATAATAGGGAGGGGAATCCCCCTTCTTTATCAGCGTATAAGGTAAGCTCAAGGAAAGTTGCTCATTAGGATCATAACGCTTATCAGGCTTATCAGGCTTATCAGGGTTTGGATATGTGCATCCGAGAGAGATATTTCCTGTTACATTACTATTCTTATCACGTGAAAACGATACCTCATCCGAGTTGTGATATTCCTTTCTGGGATTTTGAATCTCGAGGATTGGAAGGTAATTGAAATTAGATCTAACATCTGTGAAAAATTTACCTTTCAGATCTGTATATTCGTCCTCAGTATTTTGGGTCCAATAATTTTCCATCTTCAAGTTATCTTTAGAACTTGCAAGTGCAGAGAACGCAATCTTGTCATTGGTATTTCTGATTATTTCGTAAAACTTAGAGTAATTACTGTTCGAAGTGCTCACCGTTCCACTAGCTTTCTTGTCTTTTTTTGGCATATAAATACCGTTAACTTGAAGTCTGTTTGGTGCATCACACCCTTTATAGTTATCTTCATTTGGAACAGTCGTATTATCAAATTCTATTCCAGAACTGTTATTATATAAACTTACAAAATCATCAGTTAGATCAGTCTTTTCCAAGAGCTTTCCTAGATTTGGGTTTGGAGTCTCTAGTGACTGACCGTTGTTCCGCATGGGATTGCAGATTTCGTCACCACTTTGAAATTCTGTAGTGTCTTCATACATTGGATCGACATAGACACTCCCGTAGTCCTTAGCTTTGTTGCTGTAACTATTATCGCCAACTGTATACGCACCATTGCCTAAGTAAATTAACCCGTAGTAACCAGATCGAGGCCATGTGTCATAGAATCCGTGCTTGTACGTATCTTCATAAGGTAAACTAACCACTTTTACTGTGAATAGATATCCAGAAGCATTTCCGTCTAACTTAGAAAGATCAGCAGTAATGCCTTTTCCGTTTATTTCGTAATTACAATTCACGACATTATCATTATCTATACCAAAACGATTAGATTCAATTTTGCAAGATTTCACTGCTATATCACTTATTACCTTTGTTCCGCTCCCAATTCGTTTTGGTACACTAGTTTTGGGACCTAGCTCAATCTTCTTATTCGCATAATCGATTACTTTTGTTTCCTCAAGTGATGAAAATGCCCATAGCTCAACTCTTAGATTATCTTTCAGATATTCACTATATGACGTATCCGAACTAGAGGTATGTATATCCACCTCCCCTTTAATATCAAAATCAAAGCACCCATTTTCATTTGTGCTATCGCATTTTTCACCGTCAACTGCCCAGGAGCTATGAAGCGCAGTCAGTGCGAAACAGGTCGCAATCGTAAGCGCGATAAACGCACATGCTGCTAGTACTGTAAAGTTGGTGCGAATCTTGTCAGCCATTGTCATAGTTTCCTCCCTTTTGTATGGTTATCCAAGTTATTGCCATTGAAAGCAGTAGCAATAATAGTAAAAGTAGTATTAAAGTTGTCGATTGAACACCTGTTTGCGCGACTGCATCGGATGAATCAGCAGGGTTATTGAGTGGTTTGATATCTGGTGCAGATTTTTTGACTACCTCAAAGTGCACAGGTTTTTCAAATTCACCAGCGGAATTTACAGCATGAATCATTACATCATAAGCACCTGCCTCAGACTCGATTTTGCCCTCAATACGCGCACCTTTTCCGTCCAGGGTCAAAATTAGACCAGCGGGCAGCTTGCCCTCAATGAACACGTCAGAAACCGCAGGAAATGCCACAATATCGAGGTCATGCTCAAAGTAACTCTTGGACTCCAAAACGTAGTAATTATCAACTCTAGCAATAGGAGACTGCCCTTTAATATCAAGTGCAACGTGTACTGGCTCTGATGCATGACTACCTGTATTTGCCTGAAGAGTGAAGTTGTAGAGTTTTTCTTCATCTGGTAGCATGCCAATGAGCCGCCACGAATCCTCCACTTGTACAAGTTTCAAGCCATCGGGTAACTCACCATCAATAATTTCAACATCAGGAAATGGAGCACCAGTAACATTCAGATCAACATTCACTGCGTCACCACTAAGACCAGAGATATTACCTGCGTGTAGTGCGGGGAAAGTTCCGTAAACATGAAGAGTTATTGTTTTGAAACCAACACTAGAACCGTCAGATGAGTTCACAGCTTGTAGATTTACAGTATAGTCACCCTCTTTGTCTTGAACAATCCCCTCGATAAACCATCTTTGGCTTGATGTTAGTTCAGTGGTTTCAGAATCAGGCTGTCCAAGTAACTGAGCATTAAGTGTCTTAGGTGTATTATCGTCTGAAACATCAACAGTTCTTTTGACAAGGTGCAGTCCATGCGGCAAACTACCAGTAAGAATGCTGACCTCAGGCATTGGATGTCCAGTAACACCGAGATCAATTGATGTGAACTTTGATACAGTAATGCTTTTTTCGCCAGTAGTATTTATGCTAGGAGTGCTCGGAATTATGTTGATCGTCAGGTCGTAGTTTACCCTATGGTCAGCGTGAGAACCGTTTGAGGCAGTCAGAGTCACAATGCTCGAGCCAACCACCTTGGGAACTCCAACAATCGCGAAGCCTAAATTACAGTCACCAGTAAGCTTAAGCCCATCAGGAAGATTCGAACTGGAAACCTCAGGACAACCAGATCCAGTCACACCGAGTTTTGTGCGCGAATAGTCATTTTGCACGAGGTAAACTGTATCTGAGAGAGTGTGGAAGGCAGGAATTTGACCCTCAACAGTAAGCTCTAAATCGAATCTCTTGCTGGTCTCACCCTCGAGAGTAACACTAAACTTGTATGGACCACCAGCGCGATAAGGAACCCCGCGAATTACGTCAGAATCACCAACTTGGCTTATGCCTTCTGGTAGATCATGGAATACAATTTTTGGCGTTGGATTACCAGTAACTCCTAGCTTCGCGGTGAATTGTTTTCCAATTGTCGCAGTAAGACTAGGATTAATATGGATATCAGGCACTGAGCTGTGGACCATGAATGTCAGTTCGGTCTCAGCGGTTTTGACTACTTCCGAAACAGTGTTTTGCGCTTTTAGCTTTACTGTAAAACTAACAGGCGTTTGCTCAGGCGCGGTAACAGTTCCAACAATACGACTCCCAAGAGGCGAAGTGCAATCAGACACAAGCTCAAGCCCATCAGGAAGATTAGATGCTGAACCTTCTGCAAAACTAACGATTGGGCACGGAGAACCAGTGACATTCAGGGCAATATCTTCATATTTACCAGCAGTGATATTGATAATGCCTTCAGAATCATTGTAGTTGAATTTTGGAGCAGCCCCTTGTATCTCAAAGGAAATGGGAGCTTTAGAAATGTTTTGCCAGTCATCATTGCTCGCTTCAACTGTGAAACTTACAGACCTGGCGTTCAAATCCTCAGGCAATTCAAGCGGAACCACACCGACGAGTTTGTATTTGCACGAAAGCGAATCGACTATCAAATGCATCCAACTAGGCATTTTATGATCATCATCTTCCTTAATCCGAAGCTGTGGGCAAGGAGAACCAGAAACAGGAATGTTCAGCTGAACGCTTTGTCCAACAGTTACATGAGAAATATTATCTGGTGAAATTGTTACATCACTAAAACTCACTGTAAATTCAATGTTTTCTGTTACAATATTCCCGCCAAGTTGAGCTGTAACTGTTGAATTATAAGTGCCAGCATTCTTAGCAGCGCCTACGATATAGTAATTGTAATCACCATCTGACTGAAGTTTGAGTCCAGGAGGAAGTGACCCAGCAGTAACTACAAGTTGATCCTGATTGTTTGATTTAAGCCCAAGGTTTATAATCTGATTGTGAAGTGCTGGAATGTGTATCTTATTTGGGATGTTGAACGTTGGCGCGCCCTGAGTGATTTTTATCGGGAAAGTTTCAGGAATATCCTTTGTTTTGCCGTCATAATTGACTGATGCCACAACAGTAACATTGTACACACCACTAGTATTACCAACTGAATGAATTGAACCAGTTAGATACCAAGCACCTCGATGGTCACGCACTATCTCAAGAGTTGAACCATCTTCAAGCGCAGGAACAATACTTTCAAGACGCACATCGGTAGGACTTGGATTACCAGTTACTCCCAAATCAATGGAGATGTTCTGATTGACCACCGCAGTTATATCACCCTGAGGGAAAAAGTGTATTCCAGTTCCAGCAACATTCACAATGAATAATTTTGTATCTTGAAGAACAGTCGTGCCTATTACATTTTGCGCGCAGATTGTGAAATGGTAATACCCAAGAGCGCTCACTGTTCCAGAGATTTCGTAGGTGCCGTATGTGCTCTCGCGGATACTTAGGCCTGGCGGTAGCTCTCCATCAATAACAGTCGGAAGTGTCGAATAAGCTGTTTTTGCAACACCGAGGTCAATTTGCTCATGACTATCAACAGTCAGTGACCAGTTGCTTTTTGCGGTAATCTTGGGCTGTTGACCAACAACGAACACCTTAACACTCTCGAGCTTTTCAGCTCCACTGTTTGAAGCTCTAAGACAAATTGTGAAACTCTCAGACTGATTATCTGTCACATCCGAAAAGCTAACGAACCCTTGCACACGACCGTTTTTAAGCGTCAGTTGGCTAGGCCAAGAGCAGTTTACATTTGGAATTTCTTGTACTTTTTCAATCTTCGGTTTTGGATTACCAGTAACACCAAGATTGAGATCAAGATATCCATTATCGGGCACAATCGTATTGGCACTATCAATATGAAACTCAGGAGCATCAGACTTTACAGTAAGAGTTATTACATGTTCAACCTTCTGCGCAGAGCCTTCTTGCGTTGCTTCAAGATGTATTGTATACAGACTACCGCTAGGACTTGCGCCCAAATCTCCTAGTAGAACCCAATCGCAAGATGAACTGTTTGAAAGCTTACTGACAATGAAACTTGAAGAATCTTGAGCTGCTCCATTACTATCCACTGATTCAATAGTGACAGTTGGACAAGGGGAACCAGTTACTTGAAGTGGAATCTGAACTGATTGACCAACCGAAATGGAAGCAATACTAGGTGCACCGAAAGCAACACCTTCAGAATTGACCTGCACAGTATAGGTCTGAGTTACCCCTGAATTGGTTTTCAGATTGACCATGAACTTTCCAATCACATTTGTATTACCTGAGATCTTGTATCCACCGTCCAAGCAATTCCCAGAAAGATTGAGTCCAGAAGCTATGAAGTCATTATACAGCAGGTCGTCGCGAACGGGAGTAATGGTTGTGCAATACGGAGAAGTCGAAATGGGGTATTCAACATGGTGATTTAGAGTCGTAGTGAACCAGTTTTCACCAACGAACTGCAACTCATTATCTACAACATGAATCATTACTGACTTTACTGACTTTGTGACATTTTCATCTTCGCTATCTTTGAGCGTGAATGTAATCTGGTAATTATTAGGTGTCGTACCTGGTATCGTACCGACTAAATGGTTGTTACTGCTGACACTAAGACCTTCTGGCAGATTTGTATACTGCAGCAAATACGGCTTTGATCCAGTTATTGCAAGGTCAAAGTTGATGTACTCACCCACTCTTGAAGTTAGTGTTTCTTCAAAGTTGAATCTCAAATCCTGATCTTTTTGTATAATAACTACATCTTTGGAAATGACTGATTTTCCACTTGTTGCAGTAACCCTAAACTTCATTTTATCATGAACATCTTCTGACCATTTTCCAGACAAATGATAACCGTCAGATTCATCACCGACAAGCTTCAGGAAGTCTGGAATTTCAGTTTCAGTCTTATCAGCATTGACCAATTTTACACCAAGAGACGGATATGGACGACCATACGCATAAATAGGCAGATCTAAGAAATCCCCTACTGTGATGTAAGTGGTATCTGCCACATCAAGTTTTAGATCTGTAGGAATAATTGATAGCTGCATCGTTTTAGAATCCAGTTGAGTCTTAGTGCCTTTCGCATTGGCAACCACTTTGATTTCCCAAGTTCCTGACTGCGTCGATTTACCACTGATTTGCTGAATACTTCTGGTTGTAGAATCATACTTCAAAAATTTCTCTGGTAGCCCAGTAACTGTAATATCACAATCCAGAAGGTGCCCATTGAGTACATTTACTGGTATATTGATTGCGTCACCCAGATACGCATTCACAGCTTTAGGAATAGAGATCTGAAAGTCAGTTTTCACATTTATCTGCAGTGTTATGCTCGCTATTGTCTTGCCGTCCTTGTCTGAAGCAGTCACTATCAACTCATGAGCAGAGTTAATTACAGAAGCTATCCCAATAATACGCAAATTATGATAAGAACAACGTCCATCAAGCTTAAACTCAGAGTCTTTCTCGTTGGTTATGGCTTGAGGCTGTAACTGATTGACACTCATAGTAATGTTAGCTGGACAAGAACCAGTGGTAGAAATTGGGATGCTCACTGATTCGAGATACGCAATATCGATAGTTTTTGGATTCGTCAGAATATGCATACTAAATGGGTCACTCTTATCAGCAACCGAAATAGTCATCTCCCTGGAAACAGCCCCGTTTTTGTTAGTCGCAGTAACAGTAAATGAATAGTGACCAGGAACAGTTGGAACACCAACAATTGACCAATCATCAAGAGGAGTTCCTTCAAGTTTCATTCCAAGAGGAAGCCCTGTTTGACCTGAGGCAGTTGTGACAGAAACCTCTGGCCACGGCGTTCCACTAATATCAAGGTCTAGGCTCATAAAGTTACCTTCAGTAGCAGAATGATTGCGCTGAGGCTGATTGATACGAGCTGGATGTACAGCTTCCTTTACGGTGATCGTGACCTTCAATGTAGTATTATCAATACAACTTGCCTTATCCTTCACCTTGTATATGCATAAATCAACAATATAAGTACCAGGCTGTGAAATGCTGCCAGTTAATCTAGCAGGGTGCGAGAGAACCTCAATATCATCAAGTTCAGGAGTTCCATGCATCTTGTCATCTGGACCAATATTAGCGATAGGGTGTCCGAGTCGAAGATTCTCCTCATTGCTTGCCCTGCCAAATTCGAGTTTAGCCTGTTGGGTCGCTATCGATTCACGATCGATTCTCACAGCATAGTTATCATCACTGAGCAGATGCAGTGGTAAATCAAAATATGATTCAGGCTCCACATTCAATTTCAGATCGCTAACTGCAAAATGCGGATCCTCAGCGCTTGGAGTCACATTGAACTTGATGGTTTTTTCTGTGCATTGAGTAGTTTCATTAGGCTTATTGCACGCTTCGAGAGTTACGGAGTGCTGAACACTGGCGACCTCCTCAGGGAAAGTTCCAGTCAAGTACCAGTTGTCTGTGTGCTCTTGGAGGTCAACATCATCAAAACCAGTGGACCGCCAAGAAAACTCAACAGTTGGAAAAGGCGCTCCTGAAACACCAAGATTGATCATAAAACTGTCCTCTGAATAGCCATAAAGTGAGTTATTGCCAAGATTGATCGGATTTATCATCGGTTTTGAGCCCGTTATGTTCAGTTTTATAATGGTAGAAGCAATTTCGCCATCTTGATTTACTGCAATGAATTTGAGAGTATAGCTACCTACCGATTTTGGAATTCCACGCACAATCCACTGTCCATTATGATTCTTTATAAGTTTAAGATCTAAGTCACTGAGTGTTTCTGAAGTGGATTGATCAGCATTGACTGTGACTTTCCCAGTTCCAGTGACTCCAAGGTTGATCTGCGCCCAGGTGTTAACTGTTGGGCTAAAATTGCCAGTAGTGTGAAACTCAGGGCTTTTCGAACCAGTGATAATGACATCCATCATTTCTGTATCAGTAACTTGCTCATCGTTCGCATCTTGATTAGTTGCAGTAAACTTCAGGGAATACGGCTTACTACTTGCGTCATCGGGGCTATAGTTTTCGTCTCTGGATAATCTATATCCTTTGCATCTATCATTAGGGTCTTTTTGTTTAAGAGTCAAAAACTCAGGCAGATCTTCGGCGGCAACTTCTGGGCAAGGCGATCCAGTAGCAGCGATATCCTGCGAGATAGAATTTGTATAGTGAGCAGTTATTTCTGATGGAATATGCAGTTTAGCGTTTTCCCCGTTGACAGTTGCAGTAATTTTGACAGTATCCATGCCCATAACAGTCTCAACTTGTACAGTGATTTCATACCTTCCCACTTGCAGCTGCGGTTCCACTTCAGATTCAAGCCTGAAACTGGGATGCCCAGAGCCATCGGATGTAATCTTGAAATGCTCCTGAAGCTGACTATCGCAATCATTTTTAGTCTTATTCGGTTCTCTTACACATGAAATTTTAACTTTACCCGATTTTGCATATGGATACCCTGAAATATTGAGTGGAATATTGAAAAAATCACCTGATGTTATATCAAGGTCACTTTCATTAACAGAAATATGAGGCTTTTGCCCAACAAAAACATCTAAATTCTGATCGCAATCGTCACCCGCGGAACTAAAAGCGTTACGAGCTTTAATGCAAAGGTTGTAGATCCCAGCGTCTTCCTCAATAGAATTGACTGGTCTTGTTGAATAGATATAGTAACTCGGGTCCTTATCATCTGGCTCTATAGTTCCCTCATTTGCTGGACCATCATCAAATCCAAGCCATGAGTGATACGCAAAGGAATCAGGAACCTCATCGCCATTGAAATAGGTATGCTTTTGTACAGTAACTGAAACTGCAGCCGCAGGAAGTGCATTAACTTTGAACTTGATTGCTGAAGTAGTCGAATCAAGATTCTCCCCTACCTCAATTTTCCTGCTCTGTTCATCAGGAAGCTCGATTTTCGGCGCGAATCCATGCACATCAATATTAATCGTAACTGAAACGTAGTCATAATCCCTAGTTCCGTCCTCTCCATGATCCTTCAAGTACCCAGGAGAATAGAGCTTAATCGTTGGGTGGTAGTGAGAAACTCCGCTCTCACGATCATCAGACCTAATCATATCCTTAGTAATTCCACCAGTTTTTAAGGAGCCTGAAGCGTCATCAAAATAGATCCACGACATACTATCTTGCAAAAGCTCTGCATTATTGTCATACTTTTTGATCAGTGTTGGGTAATCAATTTTGACTTTCGGCATCGGAGAGCCTTTGATTATTAGTGGATGTTCTAAAGTTTCTCCAACATTAACACGTATCTCTGGCGGAGTCTGGTCAACGCAGTACGGACTCGCAATTTCTTCAGGCTTAGTGCTGAACTCTATACAAGGCTTAATATCGAGCACTTGGACTTTGAAATTCTTTTCCAATAAGGGGTCGCTGCCAGCATTAGGATAGTACTTTGCAGTAAACTCTAGGATATCTCCAGATTTAGCACCGAAGTCAGCGAACGTCTTACTCATATCCTTGAACTGTAAGGTCCATTTGATCGGATCGGTGCAAGTCTGGTCATTGGAACTCAAAGCGACCGCCGTCAGAATATCTAATCCTGAACCTCCTCCCTTTTTGGAAATTTCAACGTGAGCTTTTGATTGGTCATCAAAGCCAGCGCCACAGCCGAACACTTGGAAACTCTGATTGATATTCTCAACAGTAGATTTAGTGATTACATCAGGAATCGAAATGTAATGTTCAGGCTCTTTGAAGGAAAACTTCAGCGTTACAGAAGCGTCCTTTACGGGCTCATTTTCTCCATCTCTATAACCGTTAGTAGCAGTAATTTTTGTTGAGATGCCTTCCGAAGTATAACTTGTTGGGGTTCCAATGATGAAACAATCAGTCTCTGAAGTCTTGGTTTTGTTAGTAGTTGTGCTTTGCTTATTGGTTATGCCAGAGTTTTCGACATTGCAACCCTTAGAATTTGGATCAAATCTGAGACCATCGGGGAGCTTTGAGTCCACATCAAGTTTTACAGTTGGAAGCCCTTCACCAGTAACTTTCAGATCTATTGGAGTTATTGGTTTGCCAACCTCGAGTTCGAATGTTGAGTTATCCTGGATACCAAACGCTGGACGCTTTCCAGTCACAAAGATGTACAAAGTGTAATTTGATGTTTTATGAGACACATCAGTGGCTGTGAAAGTAACAATTACTGGTTTATGCTCACTTTGATCAGTTGGAGTGGTAGGAATTCCTAAAACTTTGTAGGCTTTATCATCATTTGCGCACTCATCTTCATATGTTTGTTTATCATGCGGATACTTATCACTAGTTTTCCACCCGTTATTGCCATTGATTTTCTTCATTTCAGAGCAACTGTAGAGTTCGAGACCATTTGGAAGCGTTACATTAGGATCAATTGAAACTTCCTCGAGCTTCGGAGCAGATGTAACTTTCAGGTCAAAGCTCACCTTCTCACCAACTTTTGTGTTCAAAGTGTCGGTTGAAGTTGCAAACACAGGAGCAGTTGGAATGTCACCAATCGCGACGCCAAACCCTCCTGAAGAAAGCGACCCAGAGGTGAAATTCTGCCCTTGATTGAGTATCGTCGACCGAACTGGAACGGAGCAATTGTTCATGCAAGGATCATCAGCAGTGCTACTAGCTAGGAATTCCAGTGATGAATTAGTGCCCAAAATGTTCTTGCTGGTCTGTTTTCCCACTGCATACACATCGCCATTGCCAAAGAAGAGCGCAGACTCACCGTTAGCAGCAATAGAGTCCACTTTCCCTAAGTTTTCACCCAGAATCAGCTCAGGACTTGAAATATTACCAGTACTACCAGAGCTCAGCTGCCCGTAACTGTTGCCAGAAGCGTTACTACCCCATGCGAACACAAGACCAGACTCCGAAAGCGTGTAGTTTGAGTCACCAGCGCCAATCATTTCAGATGGATTCATAACTTTTGAGTCAGCTCCAGAAACTGGACTGCAACCAGAATCGTCAGTAATCTGATCATTTGAACAAGAGTACACAACGTCCTTGTCAGTAAACACATGTACATTAGACCCAGACACCATTATCTTCTTGATTTGTATGTCCTTGTAGTTTTTTTCAAAATCCCCACCATCACGATATCCATTATCATCAAAAATGTCAAAATTCGTCACTTTTCGACCAGTTGCTGAAGAAAACTGACCAGCACCGATAAAGTAACCCGAATTGTCATTGACATTATTTCCTTTACCTTCACCATCATCTCGTTTAGGAACAGTAATAACTGCCCAGTTGCCAGACGCATTTATTGAAATTTCACTTGGGTCAGAAACAATACAATCAGCAGCCGCAAAGCCAAAATAACCTTCACAATCGCAACCTCCCCTATTGTTTTTGCTAACTTTTTGTCTATAGTACACAAACTCTGGCGAACTTGCGAATTTTGTTGTAGTGCTATTATTGCCGAGTTGAAGTTTTGAGTTGTCTCCCCAAGAGTAAATTACACCAGATTTCGATATTGCGTAAGCTGCATAGTCATTAGCCGCGATAGTCACAATATGGCAGAGCAATCCGTTGCAATTGTCGCGCTCGTCAGTAGGCGTATCCCCTTTTTTGTGTGGAGCAGTAACGAATCTCGGAACCTGAATATCTTCGCTTTCTTCGCCACCATGGCCTAACTGACCATAAGTATTTTTTCCCCATGAAAGAATTGTTCCGTCATCCATGAGCGCGTACGAACTCTCCTTTCCGGTTACAACCTTCTGCGCGAGCCTACCATTTGCAATGCCGCAGTCCTGAAGTTGATGAGCGTAGTTATAACCAGAATTAGTCACCTCCAATGGTCTGCACCCTTTACCATCATCAACACCTCTAACCCCAGAGCCTTCGTCACCAAACACCCATATATTAGTTTTTTCATCATTTGCAGAATTGATTCGATTGGTGATTGCATAAGTCTTCGCATTATTGTTACTTCCGCCAGAAAAAACATTCAGAACGTCGAACCCAGTGTTATTCTGATTGTTCTTTGTAAGCGTTTGAGCAGTAGTCAAAAACCCTCCGCCAGCGCCGAAACCATGCGTATTCTGATAGTCTGCGCCCGCTAACTTCTGCGCAATGTGAACGCCTCGGTCAACTGAGTGCTCCATCATCCATTCGTGTTTCTTACCCCATGTGTAGATTTGATAACTGTGACTTCTACCAGTTGAAAAGTACGCGGTTTCATTATCAGTCACAATGTCTAAAGCACCAGTAACATTCACATTAGCAAGAGAACCATCTTCGCTACCAGTCATGACAAGTTCTGGACTACACTGAACAGAACCTTGCACATCCTTGAAGAATGACCACGTATCATTTTGAGTGGCGTAATTCAGCCCATTTTGATTTTCAGTATTGTCTCCCCATGCGTAAATCTCCCCATTATTGGTCAACGCGTACATAGTCTTACCGCCAACTGCCACTTTTTTGCCCGCTGTTACCCCGTTGATTTGGGTAGGCTTATTGTAAACAGCACCCGGGCGATCAGCAGTTCCGAGCTGACAACGATCATTTGCGCCCCATGTGAAAGTTCGTCCATCAGAATACGAAGCAATTGCTGCATTTTCGCCAGCAGCGATTGAAATCACATCAGTCATCCCCCAGACCACATTCGGCTGCCCAGTTTGTCTATCAGGCGCATCAGAATTATTCGCACCGAGTAGTCCATTATTGTTTGAGCCCCATGACCAAATAGTTCCATCCGATTTCAGTGCATAACCAGTGTTTGGTCCAGTTTGATTTTGAGTTATTGCGACTTGTACAGCGTTCGAAATCTTACCGACAACTTTCGGATGGTTAGTGGTTTTCGTAGGAGAAAGTTCCCCTTTTTTAGCGTCATTTAGCAATTCCTCCCCCCACTGATACACTTTCCCATCGTTCGAAACCGCAATAGTAGTTCTTCCATTAGTAACGATTTGTTTTGCGGAAATTTCAATAGATTCCTCTTTATTATTCGCAACAGGCGCATAGTCATTTAGTTTTTGCAAAGTACTGACAGTTTCCGGAGTTTTAGACTTGCATTGTTCATCCTCATTTTCAGTGACCGCGAGTGTGCAGTTATCATTGTTTCCTAATGCATAAACAACACCAGTGGGCTCGTCGACGCGAATCATATCACCAGACAAAAACACATTATCATCACCTGCCCAAATTCCATGAGCATGATTCACATTGGGCAAACTATAAGCTGGTCGGTAACTCGCATCATTATTCGGATGCATACTACCATCGCCTTTCTGTCCGTGATCGCCAGCCCCCCAAGAGTACACATACCTGCCCAAAGTAACTGCGTGAATTGAACTGTTTGTCATAGCAATTGAATCAACATAACTGGTTGGAACGCCAGTAAATTGTGTCGGAGTTTCCAAATACCTTTCATTTTCATAGTTATTTGCATCCTTTATGAACAGGTAATCATCGGCTCCCCAACCCCAAATTGAGCCCAAATTGTCCAGTGCAATGTACGTACCTTTCCCTGGGGCAAGACGGTTACCAATCTGGTCGTATCCACGCTTATAGTAAACACTTTTCGCCCTCAAACCAGTAGTTTTACCAAAAGCACTTGCTCCAATGCGCTCATAAGTTGTAGCACCTTCTTTACCATACTTGAACTCCCAGATTTCACCATCATCATTCACAGCAATCACACCGTTATCCGTAGCGGCGATTGACCCAGTATCTGTCCTTATGTGATGGATTTCACTAATCTCGCCGACTGCCAAATCAACAACAGTTCCATTGTGGCGCACACCAAAAGTATTGCCTTCATATGCAGTTATATCAGCGAAGTGTCCAAGCCAATCGTACCTTTTGGGAAGGAACTGATTTTCACCAGGATTAGTGCCTAAAACCCCTTGCGGATTGTCCCCCCAGAAGTAGATGTCACCATCTTCATCAAGTGCAAGAGCTTGTTTAGCACTAGTTACAACCTTGACAATGTTATTCAAACCTTGTACTGTTACAAATCGATCATGCAAATCCGTGATCGCACCAATACCGAGTTGTCCAGCGGAATTATCACCCCATGCGCGAACAGTTCCATCATCAAGCACAGCAAAAGTAGTGCCAGAACTGCTAGATACGCTTTTAATCTTCTTTCCTGAAACTGCGGTTGCCTGAACAGGGGAAAACTCATCAATATTGGTTCCAACCCCAAGTTCTCCTTGAGAATTCTTTCCCCATGAATAGAGATAGTCACTATCAGGAGAATCATTGGTCTGAGCATCCGCGAGCAGTGCAAAAGCCTTGTTTCCGCCAAAGATATCCACTGCTGTGTCAATGTGATCAAGCTGACTTGGAAAACGATAATCACTAATATGTTCAGTTGGAATTTTGTCTTTGAGCTCAGCAGGGCCACCCCATTTGACAACCTCAGAATCATCTGTAAGCGCCAAAACTGAAGTGCCATCAGTGACTACTTTTTTGAATGTGTATCCAAAGTAACTTGGGAATTCGATCCTCTTAAAGTTATTTCCCGCATAGAGAGTGTTTTTTGCCTTTTGTGAAGTATTAGTGAGCTTTGCATTATTACCGAAAGCATATATATCATAAGGCATCAGCTGACTAGGGTTTTGAGCTTTCACAATTGCGTAGCCAGCGCCGTTTTCGACAGAGAAGTTCACTACGTTTTGTTTATGCGTGTAATTCCCAGGAGATTCCCATCTTGGAGCGTTACTACCCATGGTACCATAATTGACCAGGGTTCCAGTAATACCTTCGCTTTCATTATATTTCGTTTCTTTCTCAGAACCAACAGTTGGCCAAAACAGTGCGTACAGTTCACTATTTGCAGACTCAAGCTGTCGGATTGCACTTTCTTTTGGAGGTTGAGATAATGTTACTGGAACGGGGTTGTCACATATTGGATTGCATGTGTATTTCTTCACTGAATTGCTGAGGTTGTCGTAACTTCCTTCAACTGCAAATATAGTGTTACCAGAAGCCGCAATCAAACGATAACCTTCTGTTGATATCAGTTTCTTAACATCGTTAGCACTCATTTGACCAGTCAGTTTATTCTCCACTTCTTTGGGAACCCACTGCAAAATCTGACCGCTATCATCAAGAGCTGCGAAGAATTCGTCACCAGCCACAATGTCCTGAATCAGTTGGAATTGACCGCCTGGATTGGCTTTCGGGTCGTAATTACTAGGCTCTACGTCTACATCAGTAACTTGCGTTTTGACAACAGGTTCAGCAGAGTTATCCCAAGTCCAAAGTTTCTGATCTTCGTCAAGTCCAACGCTGATACCAGACTTTGTTGTCACAATCTTACCAATATTAGGCTTTTTGAATACATTATCAAGCGAATCGAAATCCCAATAATCAGCGTTCCAAGCGGCAGGAGTCCCGTATTTGCGCGCGATTGTTGCATCATCTCGAACAATGAAAATATTCTTATCTCCAGTCGCAATGTTCGCGATGTGGTCGGTGCCAGGAAGCACAAACGGGTACGAAACACCAGATGTGCATCCTTGCCATATTCGAGTGTGGCTGCAATCGCCCCATGACACCACTTGTCCATTTGTTAAAACCGCAGCCCCGAAGTTCTTCCCAGCAGCAATCGAACTGACACCAAGTGCTTTGTAAATAGGTTTGGGTGGATCGTCATTAGTCTTCTCTCCTGAGTCCTCCATCGGCAGGAAAAGCTTACTGATTGTACGAATCGGTTTATCGTTGAAGTTGCAACCGCTCTCACCAGTCTTGCACCCGTACCCGAGCTGCCCATTAGAATTGTCACCCCATGAGTAAACCCTTCCATCTTCTTTTAGCGCATAAACACTTGCTGAATTAGCAGCAATCTGTTTGATCGGTGAATTCGCATCACTTTCCTCTTCCTCATCACTAGGTATATGAATCTTTGTGCTATCAGATATTGCTTTAATTTGGGCAGGAACAGAAAAACTACCACTTACAGAACATCCCTCACCCGCAAACTGACCCTTCATGCAGTCACCAACCCCATAAATTGCTGTTTTTGGAGTCTGACCGTCCTGAGAGTAAAGGAAATACGCATTACTGTCTGTTATCTCAATTTGCTCAAGAACTGGGTGATTAGTGTTAGAACTCGAATCAGGAGTAAACTTTGTATTCTTTGGGATAGTATTGGTTGTGCTCGTAGCTGTAATATTCTTACCCCATGTCCAAATTGTACCATCTTTTCGCTCGAACATTGCAGTGGATCCTCCAGCGCCGATCTTCTTCACTGAATTCAGGAGTGGAACATGAGCCGCGTACGGAATATTAGTGCTATTATCAGTGGTGCAACTATCTTTGCACACATTTTTCCCCCAGTAATACACAAGTCCAGAGGAGGTTAATGCGATTATGAAATCATCAGCAGCCTTAATATCCGTTATTCCAGTCAGAGGCACTCCACTTTCAGTAACCACTTTCGAAGGAACTTCGCCTGACTGCGAACTCACATTTTTGTTTTGACTCGGATCGCATTTCGCGTTATTTGACGGCAGATTTCGAGTGTTATCAGAATCGACACCACTCTTCCAGAAAGGATTTGGGGCGCATCTGCCGAGTTGACCTGAAGAATTGTCGCCCCATGACCAGACATTTCCAGACTTATCGAGCCCAAATGTGCTCACAGTGTTAGGACTAGAAGTAGTAACCACTTTCTGAAAGTTTTGTGTTCCATCAGCAAGCTCAGGAGTTTTGGCAGCCGAAGTAGTACCGTTACCAATTTGACCGTGTGAATTATCACCAACCCCCCATATCGCGCCTGGTTTACTATACGCAGGTTTGTTGGAATTGTTCTCAGTTTCTCCTGCGTCAACGTCGACTGGATCGTCGGCGGGATCGTCGGGGGGATCGCCAGTCAAGTAATACGTTATCTCGGCATCAAACAAAGTCCAAGTAAATAGATTGAAACAGGTCTGAATGGTGAATATTGAAAAGGAAAAGATTGATATATCTAAGCCAATGCATGCATTAGCGCCAGCAGTTACTATAAAATGAAGAGTCAGGTCAAAACCGCCTTTCCTCTCAGTATCAATAGCAAAAGATATAGAAGCTTTGAGAGCAATGAAACCCGAACCTGTAACGGTTACACCAATGGCAAAGAACTTATTTCCAACGTAGAGCCCCAACAGTAAATTCAAAGATGCAGAAAGGCTAACAGACAATGTTCCAGTGATCTGAGGCTTACTAGTATTCCAGTGACTTGGTTTATCCACCTCTTTGTGATCTACAACTTTTTGATTTTTTATTATGCTTTCAGTATAAATACTGTGTTCTTTTATTGAACTCGAGCCAATCGATCCTGCAGCTGAAAGTGTCGCCTCAAATGAAATGGATGGAGCAATTCGTATCATGACTGGTACAGGACCGATCGTAAAACAAATGTCAAGGCTGATTAAGTTCAAGTTAAAACTAACAAAACCTCCACCGCCTGCTTCAAGTTTATATTCAATCTTCGTTACATCTTTTGATCCATCTCTACTTCTTTCTACGGATATTTGGCTAGACCCTGAGTATGCACTGTGATTGACCGCTTTGTGTTCTTTTATCGTCTCGGTGCCAACAGTAACAGTAATATCAATTTCAACATACCCAAATAAGCCAACATTCCAAGCGTTCTTTACGGAATCCTTAAGACCATTTTTCGGTATTCCACCGACTCCAACACCTTTCCTTTTATCCGGGTTATCTGTACCAGTATTTTTGCGGATATCTTCTGTCGTTTCCCCTGCTGATTTTGCGCATGATACAAGATTCTTAACATCTTCAGCGCCCAACTTTTTAGGTGCGTTAGGTCGATTATTCTTATCATTTCCCCCAGAAGAAAGACATAGCCTAAGCTTGATAGGTATCACTAGTTTATTTCCAAATCCAGCAGATTGCTCATTGATTTTGGGATCTTTGTTGTTGCTCGGCACATCCATCGTTGCAATCCGCCTGTACGGATCACTTTCAGTTCCTGAGCCTTTCAGCGGAGAAGCGTCCACTTTCTCAGTGTTTTGGGAGCTGTAGTCATCAACACTTCCGACATCGTCAACGATTTCAGTGTCAGGATCATAACTCTCGCTCTCCTGAGCTACCTCAGCGTTTTCGAGCGCCTGCGCACTGATTTTGCGCCCATCATCAGTTACTAAAACATCGTCGTCACTTAAATCTTCACCTTCAAGTGCCTTCGATTCCTCCTCTAATTGATTATGGGTTTCCATCCAGCTGTTTTCGTCCACTTCGACCTGCTGACCAAATTCATTTTCTTCCATATACTTTTGCGGTAGAACTGTTTCGACCATCGGGATCTTATCGCCCTGTTTCACAGTCGTGTCAACATTTGCGAAAATCTCATACATTGGAGCGCCAGTGACAGTCAGAACAGTCTTTGTCAGCATCTTCTCGATCGCAACAACTCTCTGGGCAAGACCGTACGGAATGTTGTACTGTTCATTTGGATCCGCAAGCAGAATATCACCAACCTGAATTGTCTGGTGTTGCACATTCCCACTGTCAAAGAACACATCATTTAGCTTCGCATCCTTCTTGGTGACCTGGATCGGTTCAGTGCCAGAAAACGTGATCGTCCGTTCATAAACCTGCGCAATTCGTTTCAAAGTGTCCTCATTGGTAATACGCTGCACATCATCCATATATTGAACAGTATTCGGGTCAAGCGGCACAGGCTCAACCGTTTCGGATGCAACCTGCGAAGAATTGTCTGAGTCGACTGCGACAGCTCGAATCTCGGATTTAGTAGATCCGATATAGGTCAAAAAGTCCCACTTTACTGTGCCATCTTTGGACGCAGTTTTATAATTCAAGTTTCCAGTTCCCAGAAAAGTCTCTCCTGCGAAAAGTTCAACTCTGCGGATATTTGCTCCTGTTGCATTCGGTTTTACACTACCAGTTAAGCGCGTTGAAAGCTGTTTGTTCGCGTCCATTTGCATGCCGTCGTTAATCGGATCTAGCGTAATTTCAGGCGTAAGTTTATTTTGAGTATCAGTTTTAAGAGGAAGGGTTATGCTCACTATCTGTGCATTTTTTATTGGAAGTTGTTGGTTTTGCTGAGTATTTGGAGTACTAGGGGTGGGAAGTTGTTGGTTTTCGGGCGAATTATTGGTAGTAGGCTGGATTTCGGAGTTAGTGTCATCAAGGCTTTCTGGAGGTCCATTTGGCGGTGCATTTGCAGTGTTGATGTCGGAAATAGTCGCATGCGAAAGGTCTCGGATTTGAATCTCGTTTGAGTTTCCAGTAGGTACGCTCAAAACCACAGAAACAGGCGTAGTTCCGCTCGATTCTTTTATCTTCTTGAGTAAATCATCATCACTTAAATCGTCTGTTAGTGCAATTGTAGTATCACAAATTGGCGTAACACCTTGTGGAATTTGAGTTGCATCATCACCAATTGCCTTGTTCTTCACATAACCAACTGCAGTAACAATCGTGCTTGAGGCTATATTACCATTAAAATCCGACTGAGTCAGAGTAATATTACCTGTAAAATCAACATCTTTCAACAGCAGTTTCGTTCCAGAGCTGGAAACAACATTCACCCAAAGAGCGCGTACAGGATGCTCATCATCACGCGTACGTACTGGAATACTGCCCTTATCAAGGCCAAGAACTGGAATTTCAATGTGATCAGTAGTACTATTCAAATCAACTCCGATACTTCTTCGGTTATCCAAGAGCGTGATAGGGGAAATCGTTTTCGTGCCGCCAGCACCGATTTTACTAGCATCATCTGCATTGCCATCAAAAAAACCAACAACACTGATTTCAATGTCAGCATCAGTTGAAGAAATTACCACAAGTTGGCTTAAATCCGTCAGTTCAATAAGCGTTGGAGAAGTAGTAGTACCTGCAGGAAAAGCCAAATTTTGCCTACCATCGAGCTGTCCACCTTCAGGAATGAGCAAAAGATAGCCTTCAGAAATAGCAGTCGTTTTTACATTCACCATCAGCTGCTTTGTCCCCGTTGGTGCACTTTTGGGCAACTTCACATCAACAATAGTATTATGACCAGCAACCACATGAGTTTTTGCCGCAATAGGCATATAATCCGCTTGAGGAGCATCATTTTGCAGTTTAATATCAGGCGCAACTGACTTGAGTCCACCATTTTCTGGAGAACTAGTCATATATCCAACCGCCTCCACTGGATTTGGAGGCGCAATTAGAGCTACAAACACAAGGCAAGACAGAAGTAGAGCAACACAAGTCGCCAGAACAACTGGAACTCGCACATTTAAGCGCAATAACTTACATCTCCTATAATCCATAATTCATCTATTATAGCGGGCCCCCCCCCCCCCCCCCCCGCCCGGGATGTTTTATTTTTTTTTTGTTGTTTGTTATTTTTTAATATATGTTTTTGTA
>JAIRWY010000069.1 GCA_031268675.1 Candidatus Ancillula glyptotermitis
CATTGTGCCAGTATATGCACATGTGCAAATAGTAATGAAGTTGATATGAAGTACTCTTGTATTATCCATTTTCATGATGTCATACCCCTATGGTATAATATACAAGAAGACCGTGCGCCCAAAAACAGCAACACGCAAACAATATGCAAATAAAAATAAAAATATGCAGAAAACAACAAAAATACGTAAGCAACATGCAAACAGAAAACACGTAAACACATGCAAACAAACAAAACAAAAACACGCAGAAAGCGCGCAAACAAAAACAAAGGCACGCAAAAAAACAAACAGAAAACACGCAAAAAACAGCAACACGCAAACAAAAACAAAGGCACGCAAAAAACAAACAGCAACACGCAGAAAAACAAGAGAAAACAGAACAACAACAAGCAATAAACAAAAACAAACAAAGCGCGCAAACAAAACAACAGCATAATTTACGCGGTATTTTGAACGATACTTTAACATGTGTGTTATACAAAGGTGCTGAAGTAAGAAGGCGTATTCGTACATCAAACCACTCCTTTAACCAATCTGCTATTATCTACACTTCTTGATGAGCAGAAGCAGACCGCGTGATTTGCAAAACACATGTGCGCAGAAGTTGTGTGATTTGAAAACAAATCACACTATTCAACCACTTGTGCAAGCAAATACATGCACAAGCAGAAACCGTGTAATGCAAAAACTTGCATTACACCACTAAAACCTACAAGTTGTGGGACACCCAAGCACAAACAGACGGGGTGATTTGAAAGCAAATCACACCGCAGTTAATTCAAGAACTAAAATTAATCAGCTTGTTTGACATTTGTGGTCTACTTGTGGTATAATGAATGTGTGCGATATAATTGTGATGTTAAGCGCGTAGAGAAATCTGCGCAGAAGTTTGTTAGAACCGCCTCAACTCCGAAAGCAGGGGGGGGGGGGCGATTGTTTAGTAGATTGCTTGGCGGTATTTTCAGTGGCTTGACCCGTTTCCATGCTTTTTTGCATCTCAATGGTAAATCAAGTGATCTAGGCAGTTTAGGCAATAAAACAAGCAGTAGACATTGCAAAATTTGTGTTCATGCAGGTTTTGCGGTCTTCAGTTTGCTTGCTATTTCGGTTTGCGCGGGCTTGTTGCTTAATTCCACGAGGAATAGTTTTGCACTAGATGAGAATACTACTAGTCAGTCTCAAACTCCAAGTGCTTTTTCTGTTCCTGAAACTGGGTCAACGCCTTCTTCTGATCCAACCTCGTCCACACCACAAGATATGCCGCAAGATTCACAGGAAAAGCAATCAACATCATCTAAAGTTCTGCCTTTGTCTGGTGAAGAATCTGCACATAAAACGCTTAATAGTACTGCTCCTTGGGGCGATGATTTTATTTACTTTGATCATGCAAAGAAAACTACAACATCTAACAAGATAAACCTAAATCCCAATAACGAATATGTTACTGGCGGTGCTTATTTTCAAGATTATTTAGATTTTTCCCAGAATTTTACACTGGATTTTACTATGAATTTGAATTGGTATGATCATCCTGCAGATGGAATTAGTCTTATTTTTACTCCTGGTGCTGCAGATATATCAAGTATTTCATATGGTGGCTCAATTGGTTGGGATTCTAGTGATGTACCTTCTGAATCTTTTGGTTATAAGTTCTCTGAATACGAGCGAACTTTTAAATATTGTCCCACTAAAAGTTCTTGCGGTGGCGATGGTAATTCTATTACTGTACCAGAGCAAATACTTGAAAATTACCCTGTTAAGGTTGAATTTGATGCAAGTACAAAGCATATAAAATTCCAAATTAAGCTTGCAACTGATGCTGAATATACTGTGCTTGAAAAAGATATAAGCAGTACTATCGATGCAAGATCTGATAAATTGTATGGCTTACTATTCGTTGGTGCAACTGGTGGCTCTAGAGCTGAACATAATATTGTTTTCAATAGTTTTGACTATTATGGTAAAGGATTAGAACGAAGTGCAGTAACGGCTAATGTTTATCAGCATGGAGGAACACAACTGTTTACAAACTTTACACAGACTGTCTTTAATGGTTCAAAGACGCTGCAGAAACTTCTTCGCCCATATATTTCCGATTATGAGCTTGCAAGTATTGAAAGCTGTACATTAAGTTCTGGTACTTTAACGGTTGACACGGATAATTATTTGAACTCTAGTTTTACGGTAAGTACTGATATGACCGTTAACTGCACACTAAAAGAATCGGTAGTTATTCCAATAAGTATTGTAGATCAGAAAGGCAATTTAATTCAGTCTAAATCACCTACTGTCTTTCTGGGTAGTTCAGTTTATATTGGGAACTTTTTTGATGAATATTTTCCTTACATTGTGGCAAGTATTTTTGATGGTGCTACCTGTGATAAATCTGCTGATAGTAGTGGTTTTAGTATTGATTATTATTCAATTGAGGCTACTTCTACGACAATAGTTGGTTCGATTATTTGCACAATGAATCCTTCATACTATTGGAATTTTCCAGATAATTCATCTTCTAGTTGGCAAGATCAAGGCGATGCGCGATATAGTAGTTATCCTGATAATTCATTAGGTGGTAGTGAAAGTTATCCGTATTTAATAGAAACTCCAGCAGAATTTGCGTCTCTTTATAATACAGTTGGGAATAAAACTCGTTTGAATTGGGAAAATGCACTTGACACTTATTTACAGTTCAATACAGATCTTAGCGGTAAATATATTAAACTTGCTCCATCTTCTGGTACTTTTGACTTCTCGGGGAAGGAGTATCTGCCGATAAATCTAGTTGGGCAAGATGGCAATCAGATACATATTGATGGAAATAATGCAACTATTAAAGGACTCAGACTTAATCAGCACATGCAATCTGGAGATGTTGTTGGAATTAGTCTCCCTGATTCTGGCGCATTTGAGAATCTGAATGCTGGAGTACTTGGAGTTTTTGGTGTGTTAAAAAATGTGGACTTGAAAAATCTAAAGCTCGCAAATATTGAGTTAGCTATGTGCGATTATTATGTGTCTTGTGATGGAACAATAGAGGGTGATTATTATATGTTGTATTATCCTGCGGGTACTGGAGCAAACGCTGATAAGTCCATTGAATTGAGCGGTTCTTTAGCAGGTTATACAACGCAGAGTACATTAAACAATATCAAGGTTATCGATCCATACTTTCAACTTTCCTTTGATCATACAAATGTTGCAATTGGCGGTCTTGTTGGATATTCTGGCTATAAAACTAGCATTATCAACTCAAATGTAAATCTAGGTTTAATCGATTATCGTCATCTAGGTGGTCATGGTTGGGACGAAGATGATCCTCTGGTTAATGCTGGTTTCTTATACATAGGCGGATTAACTGGTTATTCGTATAAAAATGTTATTTTGAACAGTTCTTCAACTGATACACTAATTTTCTACAGAATTTCTTCTGGCGGCGCACAACCATCTTCATTAGTTGCAATTGGAGGTCTTGTCGGAAAAATGACTGTTGCAGATCCAATTTCACTAGAAGCGTTTGGACCTCAAGTTTGCTTGTTAAATTCATTTTCAACTGCTCACATTTCGTACACTTTTGAGTATGATGGATACTATGATTCATTACCTGAGCTTGTCAAGAACTTTTATGCTGGGGGTCTTGTTGGAATTCAGGATGATACTGCGATAAATAACTACTTTGCAGGCACAATTGAAGAGTATGTTAGAATAGGGCTCTACATTTATCAACCAGATCACATTTTTGATGAGGTAACTTTGCGCGAGCATATGAGTCAAGTTGTACATATTGGTGCAATTGCAGGAAAAGTTCAGTACCGTAAAAATCAGTTGAGTAATCAAGCGTACACACTAAGGAATAATACGGCAATTACTGATAGCGATCGGTATCCAGCGTACTCAGAGATTGAATATTCAGATGGGTTAACTTCTGCTAATTTAGGTGCTGACGCATTTCAAGTCCTTAATACGCAGACGAATAATTATGCAGATGAAGATTTACTTAAGAGTTTGAATTCAACAAGAGCAAGTGTTTTGCAGAGTTATATCACATCAGAGTTTGCTACATTACCTACCAATTTGAAGGCACAACTAGTTCCTAAGGGTTGGATTTTACTGAACAATTTATATCCAACATTTGACAATGGAGAGCTAGTAGGCACTTGGGCAGATCCTGCAAATGAGAGTGATGCAGCATTTAGTATTGCCGATTCTCGCTACGAAGATGCTAATATTTGTGCAGACAAGACGCATTTTGCAAAAGATGAAACATGTCCAGTTGTAATTCAAAATGAGCAAGAGTTTGCATATCTTAACCAGTTCTTTTCATCGATGCTAATTGAGCAGTTGCTTAGTCAAAATTCTGGTAAATTATACATTAAACTTGCACCTCAAAATAACACATTTGATTTTTCTGCTCATAATTGGATTCCGCTCAAACTGCGAGGAACAAATCCAGGGTTGCCTATTGAAAGTATACAACTTATTGGTGAAGGTACTGTGATTGAAGGTCTGGATATCAATACATTTAAGCCAAGTAGTGCAATTTATCAAGAGGATATCGTTCGCGCTGATGCTACATCAATGCAAATGACAAAATTAGTCAGTAGTTTAAGTTCTGGTTTTTTCGCAAGTTTAGAAAATGTATATGTTCGTGGGCTAAATCTATATCAACCTAATATTAGCTTGCAGATGCCCTTAACTCCTAATTTTAATCTTGCAACTTATCTTAATAATACTGCTCAACCAACGTTGTATTATTATCCAAAATCTGTCTCAGTTGGTGCATTTGCAGGTTTCTCAAATAAATCATGTATAACAGATTCAAATATAATTGAACCAGACTTGAATTTGATTGGTCTGAATCCTGAAATTTACGAAACCAATTTTTATCGCAGTACGACAACACGGGACGATTTTTATCAGTATTTACTTGGTGGAAGTGCTGAACCATTACTAGTAAGCGATACGATTGTTTACCAAATTGGATCATTTCTTGGTGCAGGTTATAATGGTTTTCTTGGTGCATCTGGAACATATTTAGGTGATGTAAAATTTACAAATCGCGATGAATATCGTATTTCTTCACTTGCGGCAGGAGGATTAGTGGGGTCAGGGTATAATCTTGCTATTTCTGATGGATATGTTGATAGAACTAATTTAGTTTTAGATGCTGGTAAATATCCAGTAGTTTATGCCCGTCAAAATAGCTCATCTGTCCATAATCCATCACAGTTCTACCATATTGGCGGTCTTATAGGTTTTGATAGTATTGAAGAGTTAGTTTCTAACGGCACGGTTAATTCATACTGTATATTTAATTCGTATACAACTGCAAATATTATTAATCATTTTGTTGATATAGGTGATGGAGATGATTATCAGTTGATGATTGGAACTATTGGTGAAATTGCAGGATACCTCAATGATACAGCAGTAAATAATTATGCTAATACGAGTACGAAGTTGATTTATGATTATTCTTCTGATGCCCCCTCTAGCGAAGAGGATTATTATCCAGGTCTATTCGGTTTCGCTCCAAATGTTGGTGCAGATTCTACATTTACCGCTGATGACAGATACAAAGGCAAACCTAAATATGATACAAGTAGGAATTACCAAAGTGCCATTGAAGATGAAGACTCTAGAAACTACTTCGCTGGTGAAGATGTTGGCAGTTGGTGTGTGAGTAACGGAATGAGTTTTATTACCAACTTTGAGTCATTTTACTGTTCTTTACCAGATTCTGCTGATGATGGCGGTGGCGACGATATTCCAATTCCAGATAACTGGGATAGCCCAGACCTCGATACTCCTCATGCATATGTTTCAATGCAACACTTTGCTCAAGATACTGCTCGCAAGTTTACGGATACCGTTGATGGTCGCAGTGACGCAATAACTAAGCTTGATGCGGGCATTCCTTATGCGATTCGTGCAATGACTGGTCATGCTAGTGTTGATGGTAGTATGGTTCCAACTGAGGGTGTTACTTTGTCTAAGTGGCTGAATAAGGCGAACTGGAAGGATTTGGAAAGCGGACAAACTGACAGCCAGATTATTTTGGAGAGCCAGTGGCGACAATTGTGCTCAATACCTGTATTTTTAGAGGGGCATGAAGTTAATTGTCAGGATCAGCTACCACAGCCTCAAGTTTCAATAGACTACCAGAGTGAAAAACTTGTGTTTTCTGATACTGAACCTCATGAAAATGGCTATACTATAAAAATTGGAGATGATGATCCAGAGACACTTGAAGTTGATGAAACTGGTCATGCAAATATTACTGATGGTATGTTTGGGAAAACAGTTTTAATTAAGCGCATTGCACAAGTTCCTAGTTTTGAAGCAGATTCTGATGAACTTGAACTTGCAATTCCTTCACGCCCAGACTTGACAGAAATTGTTGCTGTCAACAAGGATTCGGATCACAATGATTCAACATATCCGCGTATTACTGGACTTAGTGCTAGTTCTTCGTATAAATACAAGCGTGTACAAGAAGAGACTTGGCAAGATGTGGGATCTTCTGTAACTGAAATCACCAGCCTTGCAGAAGGAACTTATCAAATTCAACAACTAGCTACTTCTAGTTCATTTTCTGCGCAGAAAAATCTTGAACTTGTGGATTTAACTAAGGCCGCTCCTGAGTTGTCATATGAAGTTTTGTCTAAAGAAAACAATCGCGTTCAACTTAAAATTAGTTCAGCTTCTCCTGTAAACGCTACACTTGTTTCTACAACTCCAAGTATATGTACTCCAAGTGCTTCGGAGCTTGTTTTGACTGCAGATGAACTTCCTGAAACACAATACAGTGCGGATTTTACCATCAACTTGCAAAGTTCAGGTGCTTGTTCAGTTCAGATTCTCCAAAATAGCAACGCTGAGTATACCTCTGGAAGCATTAATTTTGCTGAAGATATCTACGCATACAGTTTTGAGAGTGTAGTAGAAGGTCAAGCAACAACTATTTATGCACTTGCTGATACTAGTTTAGAAATTCCAAATGCACCAGTGTTTAGTGGCGTAGAAAAGTTCACATTTGATGGTTGGTGCGGGAAAAGTGATTTTGAGGCAGATAAAGCATGTGAAAGTCTAGGTAGTATTACAACCTCAGATTCAGATGCATCATACAGTCCAAAGTTCATACCGATTATTCCAGATATATCAGGAGTTCATGTGAATCGTTCAACTATTGAATTAGGATTAAGTTCATCTTCGCTAGATAACCATCGTGATCCATTGGCATCAAATGGTTTCCAAACACCTAGGTACTGCTTGCTCGAAAGTGCATCTTCGCAGGAGATTCCAGATGATCAGGATTGCACTTGGCAAGATAGTCATGTTTTTTCTGGTGTAGATACACAAAAGAACTATTACGGTTTCGCAAAATATCCAGAGTCTGCAAAGATGCTTGAGTCTCGCAGTGCAACTTCACAGTTTCTCAAATATGAAGGTAACTTGCCCCAAGATGAGATTCCAAGTACTGGAGACAAGCGAACAATAGCAAATCCAAGTGTTCCTGAGCGCGCTGAAATAACCAGTAGTATAGCTTCTAACTATTTAGATGATGAAAAACTTGCTGAGCATGTGGACTATCAACTTGGAGCAGAAAATGCAACGGTTGTGGAATACTTAGTTGATAAACATCAGGTGCGCGTAAAGTTCAGCGACTCAAAAGCTGCAAAGCTACACAAGGGTGAAATGGTCTGGTTCTATATTTATTCTGATCCTGAGTACTTAGGTGCTGCAACAACTTCTAAAGATAACGAGGCAATTTTGGATGTGCCAGAAAATTACTCTGGGAACCATCTAGTTGCTGCATTTGCAGATGATGGTCTATTACTAGGTTGGGCGAGTGTCACTTTAGCAGATGTGCCATCGCCAGATCCAGATCCTGTCAACCCAACACCAGATAATCCAACACCTAATCCTGATGTGCCAACACCAGATAATCCAGCAACTCCAATAGCGCCTGATAATCCTAGTGCAAGCAACGGTTCTGCTGGCATTGCAAACACTGGGGTCTCAGCTTTCTACTTGCTGCTTTTACTGCTGATTGTATTTTGCGCTACGCGTGTCATTAAACTGCGTAGGTCCTGATATTGCTTGTACCTGTTTTAATGCGCTGTGTGGAAAATCTGGGGATAGTTGTGCTTTTTGAGCAACTGGATAAAATTTAGGTGAATTTTTAGCAAATTTTACCAAAAAACAGGTGTGAAGTATGGTATCATAAGCACGAGATGGGTTTGATAAAATAAGGAGGGCAGTATGCTTAAATTGAAGAAAATAATAACAACTGGTTTGTTATCAAGTGCGATTGTTATATCAGGCGGAACGCTTGCATTTGCGACAGTTTAGAATGTTGGAGGTGGAGTCTGGAATCATGGAACAAATTTAGTTATGGTTTGGTCGGACTATTACCATTCGCATAAACGCCATAGTTCAACAGCGTGTGTGAATAATACGGATTGTGAAATAGTATATGCAAACAAAGAAAAGCAAAGTCATGCAGTAAAATATGGTGCCACTGGTAGAAGAGCGTATTGGGATACATACGAAGAGCAATAGGGCTACAGCCGAAATTAGGAGTGCAAACAATATGAAAAAACTACAAAGTGCCAAAGTCGTTTTGAGTAGTGCTTTGGCACTTTTAGTTTTTATTATATTTGTTTTCAATTTTATAAACTTCAAATCAGACAAAGAAAGCCACTTTGAAGACATTAAGGGCTACATTTCTCTTCAATCCATTCCGAGAGACATGCAAAAAAGTGATGCTGTTGATTTTATAGATAGTCTTGCGGAAAAGTACCATGTAAACTTGTACTTAGAAAATAATGGCGAGACAAATGGTGGAAAATCAACAACTCTGTATTCATTTGGTACTTTTAATTCGGAAGCGGTAAGTAAACAATTCCAAGCATTTGACCCGAGTTGGAAATTTGACATAAAGAGTAGTCAAGATATAGAAGATAAAAATTTGGGTGGAACATATTTAACAAATGCCCAAAAAGGTGCTATTTCAAATATCGTTGATGAACTGAAAGCAAAGGAAATTAAGTGTTCATACAAAATGTTTGATTCCAAACTTTCAGTTGCTAATTTTATATATTCTGTTCTTATGTATCATACACAATTACTCATCGTTGTGTTTTTTATGTTACTATTTTTTGCGATTTCATATTACATCCTCTCTCAGAGCAAAAAGCATTCAATATTCATTACTGGCGGATACACAGCAAAAAACATATTTTTCCATGAGCTTAAAACTATTTTGCTTAGCTTTCTAAAGATAGGCTTTATAATGAGCATTTTATTTGTTGTATTTTTGTTCTTCTATAATAAGTGTACAATGTTAAAAGCGTTCTTGGTGAGTCAATTTGTATATTATCTACTACTTGCTTTATTTATTACAGTATTTGTGGCTATTTTAGTAAAACTTATCTCAATTAAAAATAATGCGTACGAATTTATTAAAGAAAAGCATCATTTAGGTATTCTGAATTTCATTTCAATTATTTCACAAATTATTCTAACATTTTCAATTATTCTTTCTGTAAATTCAAATATGCTGGATTTTATGCACTTACGAGATGATTCGAGAGAGTATGCGGAATTTGCAAATGTTAAAACCTACGACTCGTTTGTCTTTGGCTTGGGAATAGTTTTTGAAGAGCATGCAGCAGATGATATAGGTAGTTTTATAAAAAAACTTGATGAAAATAATAGAGTACTTTTAATAAACAGAAAAGCATGTATAGATAATGATCATGATGCTTGCGTTTTATCAGAAATAAACACAAATAGTGTAACTGTAAATTCTACATACTTTGAAACACAAAGCATTAAAGGGGAAAATGGTGAAGATATTAAAGTGGATCGGAATTCAAAGCCAACATTGTTAATACCGCAGAGTAGGCAAAATGAACGTGATTTCATTAAAAGCAATGTAATTACTCACTTAAATGGACAGTCAGATAAGAAAAACCAGTATGAAAAATATGCTGATTCTGATTTGAATATAGTGCAAATTCTTGATGGGCAGACAATAAATACATATAATAACGGCAGGGATTACAATAATGATTTTAATAATCCATCCTCAATAATGCGAAATTGCGTTATTTTGGTAATTCCTGATGTGTCAAAGATGTTGGATAATCACTATTTAGAAAGTTATGCAAGCAAATCTCAGATATATGTTGATAATAAAGACGGTGATTTAAGTAATCTTGTAAAAGAAAATGGCATGCAAAAATACATAACTTCAATAAATAATGTTACTGATATGGCAAATGCTAAGTTTTCAGATTATATTGCAAAAGCATCGTTAATACTATTTATAAATATTATGGCGTTGTTATTATTGATTTTTATTACAGTTGTTTTATCGCTTATTTATTACAATTTGAACCAGAAAGAAATATTTATTAAACATACTAGCGGATATAACTTTTTGCAGATAAACTATAGGTTCATCGCTAAATTGATTGGCGTACTTCTTCTTGCTGGAATTTTCTCTTTTTACTTTATTTTATCAGTAACTAGTATTTTGGTATTGTTGTTGCTTATTGCACTAAATGTTTTGGTTTCAGTTGTTTTGTTGCAAAAGTTGTTGAGGGTTAAGAAAGGGCAGTAATTATGTTACGACTAGAAAATTTAAGTAAGAGTTTCGGTGAAAAAGTTATATGGAAAAATCTAACTGCTGTTTTTGATACAGGCGAGCTTATAGCACTGACTGGAAAAAGCGGAACTGGTAAGACAACTCTGCTGAATTGCATTGGACTGCTTGAAAGTGTAAATAGTGGTAAAATATACTACTCAAATGTTGATGTTACAAGCATAAATTCAGCAAAGAGGCAGAAGTATTACCAAGGTGAAGTTGGTTTTTTGTTCCAGAATTATGGACTAGTTGATGATATGACAATTAGTGAAAATCTTGATATTGCGTTAAAATTCAAGAAGCTCAATAAAGTACAGAGGGAAAAAGCAATGAGAAGCGCATTAAACAAGCTCCAGATACAAAACGGCCTGAACACCAGGATTTACACACTTTCTGGGGGAGAGCAGCAGCGAGTTGCACTTGCCAAGTTGTTGCTCCGGAAGCCTAAATTAATTCTTGTTGATGAACCATCTGCCGCACTAGATATTACCAACACAATAAATGCACTGGAAATACTGGGGAGCTTTGCAGATTATGGAGCAACCGTGATTATTGCAACTCATGATCCAGTAGTTGTTGAAAAGTGCCAAACAGTATATGAAATCACTGGTGCAAGTTTAGTGAGGAATGGTTAGTGCAATGGCAGAGAAAAATATAGCTTTTTGAAGTTATGCATGAAATTTAGTGTGTCCGCTCACTTGGAATAAGCAGAAGATATTAACATTATACTCTATACGAGTGGTGTGCGTCACATATTTTTGCTATACTTGTTATACTTGCAATATCATATTATATACAGGAAAAAGGAGGTATAAAAAAGTGCATGCAATTGGAGTTATTCAGTTAGTTATTGGTGTAATTGCACTTCTATATCTTGCTGTTATTGACTTGCGTTGTAAAATTGTACCAAATAAAACATTGCTATTACTACTCATAACACGCATAATGCTTTATTTAGTGCAATTTCTTATTATATGCGTTGGTGATGGCAAGTTGCAGTTATTTGGTGTAGATCATGCATCAATATTTACATCAGAAGTTTCTGGATCACTTCTACTAGGCGGATTTTTCATGCTTATTGCTCTAAAGTCTGGACATGCACTTGGATTTGGTGATGTTAAACTAATGTTTATACTTCCGCTATATTTTGGACTAGATATAAGTCTTCTTGGTGTATTTTTTGCACTTCTTTCAATGCTGGTAGTTTCAGGTGTATTTATTGGACTAAAAAAATGGAGTCGCAAAACGCAACTACCCCTTGTTCCGTGCATTGCATGCGGTTTCTTTCTGGCAATCTTAGTAGACTACTTCAAAATGTAACTTCAACAGTACCCCCAACGGAATTCGAATCCGTGTTGCTGCCGTGAAAGGGCAGAGTCCTAGGCCGCTAGACGATGGGGGCCTACAGAACAATTATACCACACTTTTTGTCTGTTGTCAAGTACGCTATTTGCAACATTTTATTATTCCCACTCAATTGTGCCAGGCGGTTTTGACGTAATGTCCAGAACTACACGGTTTACTTCACGCACTTCGTTGGTAATTCTGGTTGAAATCTTAGCAAGCAGTTCATAGTCAAGTTTAGTCCAAGTTGCAGTCATTGCATCATCTGAACTAACTGGTCTAAGTACAACTGGATAACCATAAGTGCGCGAATCTCCCTGTACACCAACCGAACGAACATCTGCAAGAAGGACAACTGGACACTGCCAAATCTCTTCATTCTGCTTAGACGTTTCTAATACACTACGGACAATAGCATCTGCACGCCGTAGAATATCCAAATGCTCGTTATTAACTTCACCAATTATGCGTATTGCTAAACCAGGACCAGGAAATGGTTGTCGAGCGACAATTACTTCAGGTACACCTAAACTGCGCCCTAAACTACGAACTTCATCTTTGAAAAGCGTTCGTAGTGGTTCAAGTAGTTCAAATTTTAGATCATCTGGAAGCCCTCCAACATTGTGATGACTCTTGATGTTTGCAGCACCAGCACCAACTCCAGACTCAACAACATCAGGATAAAGTGTTCCTTGCACCAAGAAGTTAATGTCCTCATTGTTCTGTGCTAATTCACGAACTGCATGCTCAAACGAACGAATGAATTCACGCCCAATAATCTTCCTCTTTGTTTCAGGCTCGCGAATACCATTAAGTGCAGTTAAAAATCTACCTGTTTCATTACGCTTGATGAACTTAATGCCGAATGAGTTGACAAAATCTTCTTCAACTTGCTTTGCCTCATCTTGGCGCAGAAGTCCATGATCAATAAAAACACAAGTCAACTGGTCTCCAATTGCTTTATGCACTAATGCCGCAGCAACTGCAGAATCAACTCCACCAGAAAGGCCACATATAACTTTAGAATCTTTTACCTGTTCACGAATTTTGAGTACCTGTTCTTCAATTATTGACTCGCAATTATAATCAAGTGGTAATTTACATGCGCTTTTTAAAAAGTTGATGAATACTTGTCTACCTAGTGGTGTATGTTTAACTTCTGGATGCCACTGAACACCGTATAAATCAAGTATCTGATTTTCAAATGCCGCAACTCTAGCACCTTGTGTTTCTGCGATAACATTGAAATCCGAAGGCATTGACTCAACGGCAACACCATGGCTCATCCACACTTCCTGTTTTGCTGGTGAGTCCTTAAGCAGTAGTCCAGATATTCCAACATCAGAAATTTGCGCAAAAGTCTGACCATATTCACCGAGTGCTGCTTTATCAACAATTCCGCCAAATAACTGGGCAATAAGCTGGAAACCGTAACAAATTCCTAGAACTGGAATATCAGATAATAGTATCTTCTTGTCGATGATTGGAGCACCTGATGCGAAGACATCCGAAGGACCACCAGTTAAAATAATTCCTGCTGGATTCTTCGCAAGAAGTTCATCTGCACTTGTATTCCACGGTACTAGCTCAGAATATGCACCACATTCTCGAACTACACGTGCAATGAGTTGAGCATACTGCCCCCCAAAATCCATAACTATTACGGTTCTACTCATAAGAACATTATACCACACCCCTATGACATTTTGCTTTTGCTGGATTTGCATCCTTCGTTGAGCACCTTACATTTATTATCATCTTCCTTCGTTTTTTATCCACACCATAAGGTGTCCTGAACTCTAAACACTTCATAAGTATATTGTTGTAGAAGTTGATGATTCCCATAGCATAATAACTGTTTACACTATATACTAGGTGATACCAGATGACACTAGGTGTTCGTCTTTTTCAAGTTTGGACATATGGTGTTTTATTTACTTGTACTCTTGTATATTCCATAATCTTCTCCGCGCTTTCTTCACTTGGTAATTCAACGTTTAGATGTCCTACTTCAGATTAGAATGTGCAATAATTTGAAAATGTCATAGGGGTGTGCTATAATGGTACAGGTGCAAGAGTGCAGTGGATGCATAATTGCGTGGTACGGATAATTAGAAAGAAGGGAAACATGCCGACTAACTTAATAGCGATGTTGATTATGCGTCTTGTGCAGAATATATCAAGTTCTGGAAAAGCAGGAGAAGCAGACTCAGATGGCGGTCAGGAGAAGACTCGTTATGACTTTTCCAAGTTGAAGTCCGCGCCTGAGTATATCAATAAACAGAAGAAGGTAATTACAGCATTTGGCGTTGTAATTGGTATAGTTGCTATCCTTGTTTTTGCAGTAATTGTTGCTTCAGTTATAGTTCCAGATATTCTTTGGTATGCGAATTTGGGCTACTTGAATGTTTTACTGATCAAGTATTTTGCACCGACTGTAATCTTCTTAATCGGGTTTGTTGCAGCATTTACTGTTAGTATAGTTTCGCTATTACTTGTATTTAAAACACGCGCACAATATCAAGTTGCACAATATACACCTAGTCAACTTGAAGATATTAAGTCAGCAATAGCGAAACAGAAGAACAAGTGGTTCGTTGTGCTTAGTATTGTGGTTGGTATTCTATTCGGACTTGTCCTAACTGGTTCAACAGATAATTTTCTATTGTTGTTTGGCAGTAATCCGTTTAATGTAGTGGACCCTATATTCTCAAATGATATTTCATTCTACGTCTTCATATTACCAGGTCTTCGTTCAATTATCGGTTCACTTTTAGCATTACTAGTGGTTATGCTTTTGCTCTCGTTGTTTGAAGGAGCTGTTTTTGGACAAGCAACTTTCACGCATAAGAGGGTTCGCTTTGGTAAAATCAACATGCTTGCACTTGCACGACCACTGCGTATGCAATTATCAATCTACTGCGCGTTAATCACACTACTTGCAGGTGTTCTTGTATTCTTGTCAAGATATTCAATTCTTTCTGATATCAACGAGCGCATTACTGGACCTGGTTGGACTGATGTAAATATTAGAATTCCTGTGCAGACATTCATTGCAGTGCTGTTTGTTATTTCTGCAGTGTTATTTGTGGTTGTTGGATTTAGAGCATCAATAAAACTACCACTTTTTGCACTTGGCGCAATTGCTGTTGTTGCTGTTGTTGCAGGCGCAATTATTCCAACAGTTGTACAGAGTTTCAAAGTTGCTCCAAATGCTCAAGAACTTGAAAAATCCTATATCAAGCACAATATTGATGCGACAGGAAAAGCATTCGGAATTGATAATGTTGATACAAGCAATTATAATGCAACAACTGAAGCTTCTCGAGGAGCACTTCGCGAAGATGCAGAGACAACAGCACAGATTCGTCTACTAGACCCTCAAATTGTGGCACCAACTTTTCGGCAACTTCAACAGAATAAGCAATATTATAGTTTTCAAGATACAGTTTCGGTAGACAAGTACGATTTTGATGGTAAATCACATGATACTTTAATTTCTGCAAGGGAGATTGATCTATCAGGAAGTGGACAACGCAACTGGATTAACGACCATACTGTTTTTACGCATGGTTTTGGAGTTGTCGCTGCATATGGTAATCAGGTTACTAATGATGGTAGACCTCAGTTTTTTGAGAAGGATATACCAACTTCTGGCGATTTAACTAAAAATGATAGTTACGAACCACGAATTTACTTCTCAAAAAATGCGCCAGATTATTCAATTACTGGTGGTAAAAATGGCACTTCTTGGGAGTTTGACTACCCAGAGGCAGATAAAACAACAACATTTTCTGGAAATGGTGGTCCAAGTATTTCCAACCCGCTAATCAAGTTACTGTATGCGATCAAGTTTGGTTCATACCAGATCTTCTTTTCAGACAGGGTAACTGATAATTCGCAAATTCTATATGACAGAGATCCTGCACTACGTGTGCAAAAGGTTGCCCCATACTTGACGCTTGATGGGCGTGTTTATCCTGCTGTAGTTGATGGTCGTATAAAGTGGATTGTTGATGGTTATACTACAACTGATAACTATCCATATTCAACGAAGATTGACTTATCTAGCGCGACTAAAGACACTCTTACAGAAACCTCAAAGTCAAATTCAAGTTTAGACTCAGAAGTTGCCAATTATATTAGAAACTCTGTAAAAGCTACAGTTGATGCGTATGATGGTTCAGTAGTCCTTTATGCGTGGGATCCAGAAGATCCTATTCTGCGCGCATGGAGCAAAATTTACGGTTCCAATTTACGACCTATTTCGGAAATTTCAGGCAATTTGATGAGCCATATTCGCTATCCTGAAAACCTGTTCAAAGTTCAGCGGTCTATGTTAAGCAAGTATCATGTAAATCAAGCACCTGCATTTTTCTCAGGTGAAGATTTCTGGCAAGTTCCTACTGATCCAACTACTAATGGTTCCGTTAATTCAAAATACGGCTCAACGGAAACTGATGTTAAACAACCGCCTTACTATTTGACGCTCAAAATGCCAGATCAGCAATCTCCAGTGTTCTCATTAACTAGTTCATTTATACCAGGTGGAGGAGTAAACGATCCGAAAAAGAACAACCGTGAGATACTGACTGGTTTTCTTTCTGCGGATTCAGATGCTGGTTCAACACCAGGAGTAGTTGGTCCAAATTACGGTAAATTGCGACTACTTGAACTGCCCAAAAATACAACAGTCCCAGGACCTGGTCAAGCACAAAACAATTTCAATTCAAATGCAGATGTTTCTAAGGAGCTGAACTTGCTCTCAAGTGGTTCAAGTCGTGTTGAACGCGGGAATTTGCTGACACTTCCTATTGGTGGGGGATTAGTGTATATTCAACCAGTGTATGTTAGCTCTACTGGAACAACTTCATTTCCGCTCTTAAAAAAGGTACTAGTTGCATTCGGAGATAAGGTAGGGTTTGCGAACACACTTGATGAAGCACTTAACCAAGTGTTTAGTGGGGATTCAGGGGTGCGCGCAGGAGATGCACAAAATGGTGCTAGTAGTTCTGCAAACCAACAACCTTCTGGAGTTCCTGCTACGCCTGCGCCTAGTGCAAGTGCAGATTCTTCAGCAACTCAAAATTCAATAGATGATTCTGTGAAGAAGGGACTTGATGATGCAAAATCTGCACTTGAAAAAGCACAGAAAGCACTTGAAGATTTAGAAAACAGCATAAAGGAGAAGAAATAATGTGTCGAAAAGGTTCAATTACTATAATTGGAAAGGGAGTAATTGGTGAAATAATTGGTAATATAATCGATGAATCACCTGATGAGTATACAACTGAATATATTACGAGAGAAGAGACACCAGAAGAGCGAGAAGCAAAACTTAAAGAGGCAGATGTTGTTTTTATTGCTGTCAAACCTAAAGACTTGGATGGAATTCTTGATGAGTTAGGTGCGTATGCAAAAGATGGTGCGGTCTTGTGTACTCTAGTAGCTGGTGTAAAATCTGATGTATATGCAAAAAAACTAGGTGATGGTATTAAATTGGTGCGAGTTATACCTACTACAACTATAAAGGTAGGATCAGGAATCTGCTCAATTACGAAGACTCTTGGTGCAACAGACGCAGATGTAGACTTGATTAAACATATTCTATATGATGCAGGGTTGTTCATTAGCCTTGAAGAGAGCAAGCTTGATGGTTTTACTGCTGTTGTTGGATGTTCACCAGCATATTTCTTCAGGTTCTCTAAGGTTTTATACGCAGCTGCAAAAAAATTCGGGCTCAATGATCTTGATGCTAAATTCTTCATTTCGCAGACCTTAACTGGTGCTGGACTTGCATATCTTGGTGACCCTGGTCATGATAATGACAAAGAACTTGACGATCTTATCGCTGAAGTTGCATCAAAAGGTGGAGCAACAGAAAAAGCGCTTGCGATATTTGATTCTAGTGATTTTAACAACATAGTTGAAAATGCAATAGGAAGTGCGTACAAGTCTTTGCATGCTTTTGTATGAATGAATATGTTTTTGCGATGAAACTGATGAGAGCTAATCTAATTACCAATTTTCTAAAATATAAAAAATCTTATCAATTCCACATGCATTTCACTTTTCCTTTTCTGCTTGCGGCATGATATATCCCATCAAATTTGCTAAATAAAATCTGCACGCTAAACCAAATGAAAATATGCCAGAGACAATACAATGAATTGGTAATAGAGTGAACTGAGAATTGAAAAACTGCAAACTATAAATTGGCGAAAGTGTAATTATTAAAATGTTGGATACTAAAACAATAGCGAAAATTACAGGGAGTTTATACAGAAGTAATTTCATTTTCCCAAATTCAGAAATAAATTTCACATATAATTCTTTATCAACGAGTTTATTACTTGCGCTTATCTATCTGCAAAACCCACAAAACGAAAGCAAACCCAAAAATATGCCTGTTATAAATGTGCTATTTCTAATAAAAGCAACATACTCAATAATAATAACAACAATAGATGGCAAAATGATACCTTCAATAAGAACAGCATAAAGTAACGAACCGTGTTTTAGAAAATCTTTAAAATCATTGCTGACAATTTTATTATTTAACATGTAAACCACTCCAATCACTTATATACCGTACTAGTATGCCACACCACAACATGCAATGTCAAGTGGATTATATACTTTTTTGAATTTTTTGTATACCTACTACAAAAAATTCAAAAAAGTAATTAAAAATGCATGAAATACGTTATTTTTCCTGTACATTATGTACCATCTACTGGTATAATAAAATATGGGTCGCAAAATGAAGGAGATGATATGTCTAGAGAGTTAAACACATTGGTAAACGATTTGTTTAGCAATGTTGGTGCTATATCAAGGTTTTTTTCAAACCCGAAGGAAATGGCAGAAGAGTATGGAGTAAGAGGTATGGAGCTGAATGCATTGTTATCAAGAGATCTTGATGCTTTAAATGCGCTTGGTCTTTCAAAGACACTTGCGGTAGGAGCTTTATCTGGCGGACACAGTGGAACTTGCTCAATTATTGAGTTTGAGTAGTTTAGCTATGGATGATA
>JAIRWY010000071.1 GCA_031268675.1 Candidatus Ancillula glyptotermitis
GGATCTAGTACTGGTACAACTAATATAACAGGAGGAACGATTATAGGACTTGACAATATTGGAACTAGCACAACCAATGTTTCAGGATACCCAGTTATTCTAGCCAAAGAGGTCAACGGCAAAACAGCAAGTGCAGAAAACAGAGCAAACGGTATACTAATCGGTGATGATGTCACAATTACTGACGGTAACCCAATAACCGTAACCATCAACGCAGACATGACCATCCCAAGCGGTGCAACTTTTCAGGTACCAGAAGGCGTAAAAGTAGTTGTCCCAGAAGACAAAACTCTAACTGTTGTAGAAGGTGGAACACTGGATATATCAGGTGAACTTGATGTAGAAGAAAGTGGAACAGTAACTATTGAAGATGGCTCAAACTACATCATTGAAGATGGTGGACAAGTTACAGGAGGTGGAACAGTTAATAAACCAGATGGCTCTAATGTAACAGATCTAACTCTTGCATCAAAAACAAGTACAAGTATAACTATAAATCCAGCAACTTTGTTGTCCGAAACAGGACAAGAAGTAGAATATGCAATATCTACAACTAACGAACTACCAGCAAGCGAAGAAGATTGGCAAACTAGCACAACTTTCACCAGCCTCAATCCAGACACCCAGTACTACATCTTTGCGCGTTCTAAAGAAAACACCACGCATAAAGCAGGTGCAGCAAAGCAGCTAGGAGTTAAAACAGGAGTTGCAGTTGCCTACACAAATTCTGATGATTCTGATGATTCACACAGCAGTGCCAAGTGGTGGACTTTTAATTCAGAAACTGGCACTTTAATCATCAACCTTGAAAATGTATATGCAGCAACTGGAAGTACAAGTGTTGAAGTGGTTGGAAGTGCATGTGCTGGTTATTCTAGTGCATGCCGTTTAAGTATACAACATGTTGTATTTACGAATACTGGAAATCATGTGACTGAGTTGACAGTTGGTGCAGAGGCTTTTTGGTATTCTAATGAAGAATCCTCTCAAGATAATAAGCTTACTTCAATTAGTTTTCCAGATAGCCTAGATACTCTTAGAATTGATGATCTTGCATTCGCGCAAGGTTCACGATATGGAACTGCTATTAGTTTGAGTTCTATAGCTTTTCCTGAAAAATTGAGAGTTCTTGAAATCGGAAGTTATGCATTTGCCGAGCAGAATGCAAGTAGTAAGGATTTTCAAAAACATGGTGCACTTGGACTAAAAACAGTTACATTTCCAGATACTCTTGAGACATTAAATATTGGTAGTTATGCATTTAATCAAAGTACTAGTTCTCCAAGCACGGCATTAGAGTCAGTCAGTTTTCCCAAGAATATCAAAACTTTAGATATCGGTTTGGCGGCATTTTCTCAGTCTAGTCTAAATGTAGTTGTTACTGGAGCTAAAAACACTTCACTTAAATCAGTTACCTTTCCTGAAGGTTTAGAAACTCTAGGTGTTGGTTTGGCGGCATTTTCTCAGTCGGCAGAGGAAGATACTGCATTGAGTGAAGTATCTTTCCCCAAATCACTAAAAATCTTGAACATAGGAAACTCTGCATTTTCTCAGTCTACAAAAAGTGGGAGAACATCTCTTGAAACTGTTACTTTTCCTAGTAATTTGGAAGAGCTCAATATTGGTGAAAAAGGTTTTGCGCAGACTAAGAAGGAAGGTGGAAGTGGTATTCTCGTTTTCAAACATGCTATTTTACCTGTAGATGCATTATATCCAACTTGCAATATTGCTACAGGTGCTTTTGCTACATTTTCTAATAGTGCTGTATATCCTGATCCTAAAATAGATGATAAAGATGTTTATTGGCTTGGAGAAGACCGTGATAAATTTGGTGAAAGCGATTCAAAGCTAAAAAACATACCGCTGACTTCAATTGATGCGAGCGTTGTTAACTCTAACGATGAACCAGCAAGAGGTGCCAATATTGGAGATACTGTACATATCCGAAATGTTGAAGCAAACTATTCCATTAATTTGCCAGATGATACAATTTCCATCACAATTCATCCAAGTTTTGCACTTGATAATCAGGGGAATTATAAAGTGTATGATGTGTCTTCCTCAGTTCCAGAAGATGAAGTAGATCCAAATACTGGAGATGTAACATTTCGTCATGCATCTAAGCATGTAATTTCTGTTTCTGCAACAAATCAAGGCATTACGAAGACTTTTAACACAGATATTGAAGTTCAAGAAGTAGTTCCAACACCAAATACACCTGACACACCTGCAAGTACTGGCACAAACAACGCAAGTACAATAGGTACTGCAATAACTGGTGTAAATGCTAATGCTCTTGTTGTGGTTATGCTGATGATGTTGTTGATGCTTGGTACAGGCGCTTATGCATGTGTGAGAAAACTAAACCACTTGAAGTAAGTTGTTTGTATCTAGTGGCGGTGGAAAAGTTTGGGGAGGCGCAACTTTGAAAACTGCGTTGAAGAGAAATATACCCAATATTATTACGCTGTTTAGACTATCACTTGTTTTACCGTTTTCAATTTTTATACATGATATTATTGTTTATAATTACAGCAATCTCTTTTTGTTCATAATTTTTACTTTTATCATAATATCAGATATACTTGATGGGTATTTAGCGAGAAAATTAAAATGCTCATCATCATTGGGGGCGAAGCTTGATATTTTATCTGATACGTTTTACTGCCTGTGTTCTATGACCCTTTTTGTCCATTTTCAGTTTATTCCGCTATGGTTTCTACTCATTATGATCGTAAAATCACTTGAATTTATGATAACGTCAAAAATAATCAAGGACAAGTATAAAACGAATGCTCCCGTGATTTTTGATAAAATGGGGAAAATAGCAGTAAATATGGTCATGTTAATGCCTGGATTATTTGTTTTCAGATGTTTTGTTACAAATTATCTGCAGGTAATGAACATAACTGTATATATTATAACGATTTCATTTATAATCTCATTTTTTAGCAGAATTATATATGTCATAAAACTGGGCAGTGTGCCAACCACTCAAGCTTGACAAGCGGGGGGGGGGGGTGCTATAATAGAAGAAGTTTTATTATGAGGAGATGTGGTTAATGGACAAGAACGCGTATAGAAGTAGCGAACTAGCTGAAAAAAACAGTGCGGAAAACAGTGCAAGCTGTAAACAACTTTCGCAAAACAATCCGCATGTTGCTAAATCTAGTACAAGCATAAAAAAGCGCGCCAAAAACAGCTTACAGAAGAAGGATATGCGTAATTTTCGCAATTTTCATGCAAAAATTACTCCGCTTATTGCCGTTTTTGCACTAGTTGCGTTCTCAATCTTCGCATTTACTAAACTACCAGCATTTGCACAAAACAGCGTACAAGATCTGAGTGAAAACAGAGTTTCATGCGGCGGTTCTGCTGGTTCTGCTAAACAAGACGCACGAGATTTGAGTAAAACTGAAGTTTCACGCGGTGGTTCTGCTGGTTCTGCTGAGCATGAGCAAGACGGCACGCAAACTCCTTCAAACGAGCAAGTGCAAGATCTGAATAAAACTGACGTTTCACGCGGCGGTTCTGCTGGTTCTGCTGAGCATGAGCAAGATAATGACGCGATAGCTCCGTTAAACGCGCAAAATGGTAGCGCGCAAAGCGTACCTTCAAACAAGCAAGCGCAAGATGCGCAAGACAGCGTGATAACTCCTTTAGACACGCAAACGGAGCAAAATCAACAAGTGCAAGATAATTGCGTGCAAACTCCTTCTGCTGGGCAAGATTTAGAGTCAAATAGCCCTATAACGCATTTAAACACGCAAAATAGCGTGCAAGTACCTTCACGTGTACAAAGTACTACTATAACCCCTAAAGCAAGCACAGGCGCAAATATCGCACTTTCAGACGGAGATGAAACAGAAGCAAGTGGAGCTGGTTGGACTTACGATTCAACAACTAGTGTGTACATAATCAACAGCGGTGCAGATGTAACAATTACAGGTACAACCACAAATAAGCGAGTAGTTGTGGAAACGAGTGCAACTGCGACTGTGACGCTGAACGGGGCGAGTATTACATCAAGTTCTGGTTCTCCGATAGAACTAAGTTCTGGTGCGAATTTGACGTTGAAGTTAACTGGTAGTAATGTTCTGACATCAAATGACACAATTCATGCAGGACTAAATGTGCCAGTAAATGCAACTATAACTATTCAAAGTGCAACTGGTGGTGGAATTAGCACAGAAGGTAGTTTGACTGCAACTGGCGGAGAGCATGGCGCTGGCATTGGCGGCGGATATAGTGAAACTTCTGGAACAATAATCATCATTGGCGGAACTATACATGCTACTGGAATGTGTAACGGCGGAGCTGGAATTGGAGGAGGCTCTCTTAAAGGTGCTGGTGATATTACAATAAACGGTGGAATTATATATGCAACTGGAGGTGATGGGGCCGCTGGAATTGGCGGAGGTGTCTTAGGTGACGGTGGTACAATCATCATCAACGGAGGAACAACCACGGTAGTTGGCGGATATCAGGGTGCTGGAATTGGTGGAGGTTCTTTGAATAGTGCTGGTGATATTACAATAAACGGTGGAAGTATCATTGCACAAGCTGGCGAAGAGGGTGGTAGTGGTATTGGAGGAGGATTGGCAGGAATATTCAGTGGTGGAACAGTGACAATCTCAAGTGGAAGTACGGCTGTAATTTTGGCAACAAATATACAAGGTAAATTATCATCAGATGCTACAAACGGCATTCTAATCGGAGATGATGTATCAATTTCAGGCACAAATCCAATAACTATCACCATCAACACAGACATGACTATCCCAAACGGTGCGACTTTCGCAATACCAGCAGGTGTAAAAGTAGTTGTCCCAGAAGATAAAACTTTAACTGTTGCAGAAGGTGGAACACTTGACATATCAGGTGAATTAGATGTAGAAGCAAATGGAACTCTTGATATTGAAGACGGCTCAAGTGTAGTGATTGAAGATGGTGGAACAGTAGGTAAAAGCGACGGTTCTGCTGTGTCTGATCTCTCAACACAATCTATAACTACAACTGGTATAACTGTAAATCCAGTAACTCTTAGTTCTAGGACAGGTCAAGAAGTAGAATATGCAATATCTACAACAAACGTGTTACCAACAACAAATTGGCAAAAAGGTACTTCTTTTTCTGGTCTTGCTCCAGACACAGACTACTACATCTTCGCAAGGTCTAAAGAGAACAAGACGCATAAAGCAGGTACAGCAAAGCAACTGGTAGTTGAAATAGCAGCTCAAGTTGCGTACAGGAATGCGACTGACGGAGAACATAACACAAAACCTTGGTGGACATTTGATTCTGAAACTGGTACACTTACCATCAACCTTGAGAACGTATATGAAGAAACCAAAAGTACAACTGTAGAAGTTGTCAATGATGCATGTGGTGGCTCTGGTGCGGACGGTGCTGCTACCGAGTGCCGTTTAAGTATTAAACATCTTGCATTTACGAACACAGGGAGTCACGTAACGAATCTGAATATAGGAGACGGGGCATTCAACCAATTTCCTGAATCGGACAGCACCTCTCTAGCTTCAATCTCGTTCCCCGATGGTCTGACAAGTATGAAGATAAGAAATTCTGCATTTTATCAATATTCTGTAGACAATGACACCTCACTCACTTCAATCTCGTTTCCATCATCTCTAATAACCTTAAGTATAGGAGATTCTGCATTTTATCAGGAATCAGTCGCCGACACCTCACTCACTTCAATCTCGTTTCCATCATCTCTAATAACCTTAAGTATAGGAGATTCTGCATTTTCGCGACATTCTTTGTTTGGAAGTACCTCACTTAACTCCGTTACATTCCCTGCTTCATTAGCAAGCTTAAACATAGGGGAACATGCATTTGATCAATATACTGATACTGGCACTATAGCTTTTAAATACGCATTCCTACCAGTTGGAGTTTTGCCAGCAAACACAACTGTCGCATCTGATGCATTTCCAAGTGAAAAACCTATCTACTGGCTAGGAGCAACTGGCATAGCATTTGGAGTTCTTCCAACTGGAGATGAAGGATCTAATCCAATCCTAACCCAACTACCTCTAACTTCACTTACAGCAACCCCAGAAGAAACAACTCAAACAGTTGCTGTAAATACTCCACTCTCCTTTACAAATGTACAAGCAGTATACGGAGGTGGAGAAAATCAGCCCACATTTGGACCAGTTG
>JAIRWY010000075.1 GCA_031268675.1 Candidatus Ancillula glyptotermitis
GGTCTAGATCCAGCTACTCAAACGCCCTATTCGGACTCGCTTTCGCTACGGCTTCCCCACTCGGGTTAACCTCGCAACTGAACACTAACTCGCAGGCTCATTCTTCAAAAGGCACGCCATCACCCCAGCATGTACATAATGTACGGAGGCTCTGACGGATTGTATGCACACGGTTTCAGGTACTATTTCACTCCCCTCTCGGGGTACTTTTCACCTTTCCCTCACGGTACTTGTCCACTATCGGTCAATAGGTAGTATTTAGGCTTATCGAGTGGTCTCGACAGAGTCACACCAGATTTCACGAGTCCGGTGCTACTTGGGATCCTCACATAGAGGCTACAGCATTTCGTCTACGGGGGTGCCACCCTCTGCGCCGGCCCATTCAATGACCTTCGACTATACCATAACTTTGTAACTCGTAGACACCCTGCAAGAGATGTCAAGTGAGTCCCACTACCCCAGTTATGCAACGGCTTGCACCTATCACACATAACTGGTTTGGCCTTTTCCGCGTTCGCTCGCCACTACTAACGGAATATCTTTTCCTGCAGGTACTGAGATGTTTCACTTCCCTGCGTTCCCTTCAACTGCCCTATTTTATTCAGGCAGAGATGACTGGACATGACTCCAGCCAGGTTTCCCCATTCGGAAATCCTCGGATCAAAGTTCGTTTATCAACTCCCCGAGGCTTATCGCAGATTACTACGTCCTTCTTCGGCTCCTATTGCCAAGGCATCCACCCTGTGCACTTAGTAAACTTCATTTCTATTTGAAAATCTATTCAAATAACTAAAGATATGTTCTAACGCGATTTCTTACAAAATCACAAAAACCAAAATTTGAACTCTATTTGATTGGACCTCAGTCGCTTGACTTCAGTACTTCTATTTTCAACACTACAACCAGAACGAAAAGATGCTGACGATGTCTCATGTATAAAACACAATATTTCCAGCATGAAATTCCGATAACAAGGAATTGCATAGATTGTAGCTCAATAGCCAATCAAAAGATGCTCGCGCTCTCTATAAAGTTCTCAAACAACGACCCCGATACAACAAATACTCCAAAATCAAAGTATTTAACTGTATGGGCAGACCGCAATAGTCTGAGAACCCACTAGTGTGATAAAATCATCTATAATGTCTCCACAAATAACTCCAGAAAGGAGGTGATCCAGCCGCACCTTCCGATACGGCTACCTTGTTACGACTTAGTCCTAATCGCCAATCCCACCTTAGACGGCTCCCTCCAAAATGGTTGGACCACCGGCATCGGGTGTTACCGACTTTCATGACTTGACGGGCGGTGTGTACAAGATCCGAGAACGTATTCACCGTAGCGTTGCTGATCTACGATTACTAGCAACTCCGACTTCATGGGGTCGAGTTGCAGACCCCAATCCGAACTGAGACTGGCTTTTTGCGATTAGCTCCACCTTGCGGTATTGCAGCGCTCTGTACCAGCCATTGTAGCATGCGTGAAGCCCAAGACATAAGGGGCATGATGATTTGACGTCATCCCCACCTTCCTCCGAGTTGACCCCGGCAGTCTCCTGTGAGTCCCCAACTGAATGATGGTAACACAGGACAAGGGTTGCGCTCGTTGCGGGACTTAACCCAACATTTCACAACACGAGCTGACGACAACCATGCACCACCTGTATACGAGTCCGAAGAGGGTCTCCATCTCTGGAAACTTTCCCGTATATGTCAAGCCTTGGTAAGGTTCTTCGCGTTGCATCGAATTAATCCGCATGCTCCGCTGCTTGTGCGGATCCCCGTCAATTTCTTTGAGTTTTAGCCTTGCGACCGTACTCCCCAGGCGGGGCACTTAATGCGTTAGCTGCGATACGGAAACCGTGGAAGGTCCCCACATCTAGTGCCCAACGTTTACGGCGTGGACTACCAGGGTATCTAATCCTGTTCGCTCCCCACGCTTTCGCTCCTCAGCGTCAGTAATGGCCCAGAAACCTGCCTTCGCCATTGGTGTTCTTCCTGATATCTGCGCATTCCACCGCTACACCAGGAATTCCAGTTTCCCCTACCATACTCTAGCATGCCCGTACCCGATGCAGGCTCCTGGTTAAGCCAGGAGTTTTCACACCAGACGCGACACGCCACCTACGAGCTCTTTACGCCCAATAATTCCGGATAACGCTTGAACCCTACGTATTACCGCGGCTGCTGGCACGTAGTTAGCCGGTCCTTTCTTGTTAGGTACCGTCACTTTCGCTTCTTCCCTAACGACAGAAGTTTACAATCCGAAGACCGTCATCCTTCACGCGGCGTCGCTGCATCAGGCTTGCGCCCATTGTGCAATATTCCCCACTGCTGCCTCCCGTAGGAGTCTGGGCCGTATCTCAGTCCCAATGTGTCCGTTCGCCCTCTCAGGCCGGATACTCGTCATAGCCTAGGTGAGCCTTTACCCCACCTACTAGCTGATAAGCCGCGAGTCCATCCTTCACCGAAGTTCTTTCTTCCATAGGAGATGCCTCCTACGGAATGTATCCGGTATTAGCATCGATTTCTCGATGTTATCCCAGAGTGAAGGGCAGGTTACTCACGTGTTACTCACCCGTTCGCCACTAATCCACCAGAGCAAGCTCCAGCTTCATCGTTCGACTTGCATGTGTTAAGCACGCCGCCAGCGTTCATCCTGAGCCAGAATCAAACTCTCCATAAAAAATGTTGAGTTATTTCTAACTTTTATTTTAGTCAATTATGACTATCAGCACACTTCACATTGGCTTGTTCAATAATGGACAAATCTACTATAAACTTTAAGCCGACGAGGAGAAGTGTGACTAACAAAATGAACCATACAATTCTTGTTTAGTACAACAGTACTAAAGCAGATGTATTTTGGCATTATATTATCTATCACACTATTGAGTTCTCAAACTACTGAGGCGCAAAAAAACTACCAAGCAGACAGTCCTCCCAGAAACATAAATAAAAAAATAACGCCCCCAAGTGACTGCTTCTAATTACTAAAGCAGTTCTTCTAACCTTAATTTGTCACTCTTTTAAGAGCAACAGATACTATTATAACACATATCTTTTTACTTGTCAAGCGAAAATGTAACTTTTTTTATACTTTTTTTGAAAATGGCTTAATTACGCGGAAAACTAAGAAAACTTTTTTGCATTTTCCCGTATTTATCGCTTTAAAAACACCTTTTTCCGATGTTAGTAGTAGTTAGTAATTGACTAATCTTCAGAAGAATCAGTCAGCTTATTTATAGTAGAAACAAGTGGCAGAATCATTGGAGAACGCTTTAAAACACGACCAACATAATGTCCAACAGTTCGTCTAACTATTTTAGTTAACTTATGAACAGTAATATTATGATTTTCTTCCATACTAGCTGTCAATTCCTTCTTGATTTTCTTAGGAAGCTTCGCAAATACACTTAAATCCTCAGCAACTGCAATAACAGATATTTTTGGTGTTGTAACAACTTTTTGCAAAGCCAAGTCTACAGTTACTGTTATTGCAATGAACCCCTCTTCTCCAAGTGTTTTCCTCTGCTTTAGGTGGCTGTCGGAAACTTCTCCAACCGATTTACCATCAACAAATATATACCCATTCTCAATTCGTCCAACAACCTGTGCTTTTCCATTGGAGATATCAACAATTCCACCATCTTTTACAATTGCTATATTTTCATGCGGAATTCTACAACTATGTGCAACTGCAGCATTCGCAAGTAAATGTTGAACTTCACCGTGAATTGGCAAAACATTCTTGGGTTGAACAACATTGTATACAATGCGCAATTCACCTTGATTTGCATGTCCAGAACAGTGAACTTTTGCGGTCTTGGATGACACAACATTTGCTCCTAGTGTTAGAATTCTATTGGTCAGTTTTATCACTTCTTTTTCTTTTCCGGGTATTAGCGAAGATGCCAGAATTACAGTATCTGCACTATTTATACTTATTAGTGGATATTCGCACATAGAAAGTCGATTCAAAACTGCACGAAATTCTCCTTGAGAACCTGTACACACAACTATTAACTTGTTGCGATTTACCTTTGAGAGGTTTTTTTCTTCAATTAGAACATCTGATACATCATCTAAAAGTCCAAGTTTTACTGCAATTGCGATATTATTTACCATTGTTCGCCCTAGAAGTACTACTTTTCGCTTGTGTTTCTGCGCTATTTTGAAAATATGAGAGACACGATGAATGTGAGACGCAAAAGTTGACACAAATATACAACCTTCAGTAATTCTCTCAATAATTTGATCAAGTTCTACTTCAATTTGAGCTTCAGAAGTGACAAAACCTGAATTTAATGCATTTGTTGAATCTACCATGAATAAGTCAACACCCTCGCGCCCGATATCTGCAAGTGTTCTTAAATCCGTCAACCGTCCATCAACTGGTAGTTGATCCATCTTGAAGTCTCCCGTGTTCAGAATATTTCCAGCAGCAGTTTTAACGAATACTGCGAGAGCATCAGGAATTGAGTGGTTGACCGCAATAAACTGTAGTAGAAATGGACCATACCGCACTTCAGCGCCTTCTTTAACTTCACAAAATGCACCATTATCTGCAGTTTTGCGCCGAATTAGTTCAAGTGTAAATTTTGAACCCACAATTGGAATATCTGGACAAAGTTTTAGCAGGTACGGTATTGCACCAATATGATCCTCATGCCCATGTGTAACAACAAGCGCTTGTACACGATCTAGACGGTCTGAAATGTAGGAAAAATCTGGTAGAATTTGATCTACACCTGGTTCATTATCGCCTGGAAAAAGTACACCGCAATCAATCAGCAAGATTTTTGGCTCACCACCACCGATTGGATCAATAAACTCAATTGCGCTCATATTTCGTCCTACATCTCCTAGTCCACCAAGTGGAACTACACGAAGCGTATTCTGGGCAAGTTTAGGAGGTGCTGAAATTTTTGCATTCACCGCGTTCATTTCTAATTTTGGCATTTTAACCTATTTCCTGTAATTTTCTGTAATTTTCTGGATAACTCGCACATCTGTTCGTCATCAACTGCAATATTCGGTAGTCGCATAGTTCTTTCTGGGATAATACCAAGTTGTTGCATTGCTGCTTTCATCATTGCTGCTTGTTGTCCAATACCATTTGCAACATCTATTGCAGTAACTGTTTTTTCAAAGTGCTTGCGAGCAGTTGCTGGATCCGCATTCTCAAAACTATCAACAACCTTTTTAAATTCTTGTGCACAAATATGCGAAGCAACTGAAATAATTCCAGTAGCCCCAAAACTCAAAAACGGTAACAATAGCGAATCATCTCCACAATAGAGCAGTAGTTGTTCTAGTCCTAAATCTGCACGTACCTTATCTGTGGCAAGTTTTGTTTTATATGCTTGATATGCATTTCCAGTTGCATCTTTTATTGCAACAACATTAGGAATTTCCGCCAGTTTGAGGTATGTTTCTGGTTCAATTTTTACACCTGAACGACTAGGCACATCATAAACAATAACTGGCATATCAGCAACACTAGCAACTTCTTTATAATGCTCGAAGATTCCTTTTTGCGAAGGCCTTGAGTAATATGGAGAAACAACAAGTAGTGCGCTAACTTTGAGTTCTTTAGCATCTAGGCTGTTGTTAATCGTGTGTTCAGTATCATTTGAACCAACACCAGCGATGATATTAACAGATCTGTTTGGAAAACTAGTGTTCAGAGCATCCTGAATTTTCTCTATAAGTTGTGCTTTTTCTTCTCGGTGGACAGTGGGGGCCTCACCAGTTGTTCCACTCAGCACCAAGCCATCTGAACCATGTTTGATTAAATGAACTGCAAGTTTTTGAGCAGAATCGTAATCTATTTCAACGTGATTTCCTGAAATTCTGCTATTTTCTACAGCTTTCATAGGTGTTATCATGGCAGTAATAATTTTTCCTAAGTTCATGATAATTCTCCCCACACTTGTCCGTCAATTTTTCTAACAGCGCGGTTTACTGCAGAAACTACCGCTTTTAAGGCTGCTTTCGTGGTTGACGGATCAATTCCAACTCCCCAAAAACTCTCATCACCAATTCTACACTCAACATATGTTGCTGCAGATGCATTCTGTCCAGTTGCCATTGCATGCTGTGAATAATCAAGAACTTGCACTTGCGGACAACCTTGTATATGGTCTGGAATAATCGAGATGAATGCGTCAATTGGACCGTTGCCAATTCCAACTAATTCATGTTCTTCTCCGTCAATTATAGCATGCACCTTTAGAACAGAATCTTCATCACCATCTTTAGTAGTAGTTAAAATCGACAACATCTTGATTTTTCCCCAAGAGTTGAGATCGCCCTTGTCCTCAAGTTCATTAACTGGAAGGTATTCATCGCAAAACAACTTGTAAATCAAGGCATCTGATGCCTCATGTCCTGAACTATCCGTGTACTTTTGAACAATCTTGGAGAATTCAATTTGCAACCGTCTGGGAAGATTCAGATTATGCCGATTCTTCAAAATATAAGCCACACCTCCTTTACCAGACTGTGAATTCACCCTGATAATTGATTCATAACTAGCTCCAATATCGCGCGGATCGATTGGCAGGTACGGAACTGCCCAAGTTAGAGTTTCAACTTCTACGCCTTTTTCCGTCGCTTGCTTTTCAAGCGCCTCAATCCCCTTCTTAATTGCATCTTGGTGAGAACCAGAGAACGCGGTAAATACCAGATCGCCCGCATACGGATGCCGTTCAGGAACAGTTAAACCATTGCAATACTCCACAACTCGCTTAATTTCCCTGATATTCTTAATTTCAAGTTCTGGATCTACTCCTGCACTAAAGAGGTTGAGTGCTATTGCAATAAGATCAACATTTCCAGTGCGTTCACCGTTGCCAAAAAGACAGCCCTCCACACGATCTGCACCAGCAAGTAGCCCTAAATGCGCTGCTGCAATCCCCATGCCTTGATCGTTGTGCGGATGCAAGGAAATTACTATATCATCACGCGTAAAACTACATTTTGCACGATCTGCAACTTTTCCATCATCTGGTGCGAAATCTGTGGGCTTTCCAATATGCTTGCACATCCATTCAACTGCATCTGCATAAACATTGGGCGTGGTCATTTCAACTGTTGATGGCAAGTTAATCATCACCTTTTTTGGATTACCAGCCACGAAAATTTCAGCCACAGCGTTTGAACAACGAGCTGCAAACTCAGGCTCAGTCCCAGTGAAACTCTCAGGTGTATATTCATAGTACAAGTCAGTTCCACTAAGAAGATTTTCGTATTTTCTGCACAATTTTGCACCATTTTCTGCTAGTTGCAAAACCTCGTCTTGATTCATTTTGAACACTACTTTTCGCTGCAGTTTTGAAGTGGAATTATAAAGATGTACATATGCTCGTTTTGTACCAACAAGCGATTCGTAGGTCCGCTTGATTAGTTCTTCTCGCGCCTGAGTGAGGACCCCGATTGTAACATCATCAGGTATCAAATCTTGCTCAATTAGCATGCGAATGAAGTTGAAGTCCGTTTCTGATGCAGATGGAAAACCGACTTCAATTTCCTTAATACCTAGTGCAATGAGTAATTTCCAAAATTTCAACTTCTTCTCATTATCCATCGGTTCAATCAGCGCCTGATTTCCATCGCGCAAGTCAACTGAACACCAACGCGGAGAAACAACTAGTGTTTTATTTGGCCATGTACGTGCTGTACCATCAACAACTATTTGTTCATTATAAGGAATGTAGCGCCTCCACGGCATAGTGGATGCCTGCTGATCTAAACCTATATATCTTTTCATCATTATAGTTATTATACCACAACTTGACATTTAACTTGTGCATTTGGTGGAAATGGTAGTGAAAGTTGATGAATAATGGGGGTGACTAACGAAGGATGCGGATGCAGGGTCACATATTTATAGAACTATTAGGACGTTTAATTAAGCTTACGGGCTTTGTTATAATCTTGCTTTGAATTTTCGGGAATAAAACACTGATTAGAATTAGCATAGGACTAGGATCAATAATTGTCTGAAGGATAATTCTTAGAACTCAAGAAAGACAAATAATAAAGTGGATTGAGGAAAATTGGTCACAAACGCGAGTACCTAGTGAAGTGTTTAGGGTTTATCTACGATCTAGGTATATGGAAATTAGGTGTATCGTATTGTACGGAGATCTTATGAATGTTAGAAAAGGTCAAGATTTTAAAATTTTGTTCAATCTTTGGCGGGAGAGATATTATTCACCATTTCTACCACTATTAAGTCTGTTAGTTGTAAATTTTACGAATTTTATCACTTTACGACAAGAAAGATACAAAGAAGAAATGCATAAAGGTGGATATTTTATTAGCTAAAGCATATTTCTATACAGTTCATACGTTTATAATTGGTATTCTTCGCTTTATTTACAATTCATGTGATGTCTATAATCAGTAATGGATATAAATTTAAGTAATGAGATATTCAATGACAAATGACAAAAGAAAGATCGCAAAAAGAAACGCAGCCAGTGCTAGAAATATAGTAGACATAATAATGTGCGCCCTATTGCCCTTGGGCCTTGACATTATTCCACGCAAACTAATGCATGCATTTAGTACATAACCAGTGCAAGCAATAAAATAAGAAACAATAAATAAATCGCCTAAAAATTTCTTCATATCAGGATCAAGAAACTATTCATCGAACATATACGCAGCAAATAGAGCACTAAAACCAAGACACATAAATGTCCAAAAAAATATCTTAAATCTAGGAGTCCACCTAATCAATAAACGTAGCCAAATCAATTTTCCTCCTCAATTCTAACCCAACTTCTTTCGCAATATCCAACATATATATCCTTCAATGCCACCCTTTTTTTTACATTTCTACTTTCCATAACACATTCTAGCAAAAATTCTTGAAAATCTTTGCTGCCTAGTTGGTTGTCTAATTCTATCTTTGTTCTACAGTCTAGACAAAATCCTTCAAAATCTTCAACTAGCTCATGCAGTGATGGAATACTTCGTTTTCCTAGACCGTAACCGTGGTATCCTGCATATCTTCGCGTAATATCACAAAGCCACAGATATAGATAGCCGTTCTCACTTAGTAGCATTAGAGCATCATAAGTGCGCATAACACCAATATTGTGGAGACTTTCTACTTGCGCGCGTAATGCTTCATCGATCATTACATTTGCAACTGTAACGCGTTTAACATCATGAAATCTTGACCTTATGTATGTTTTTAGTTCTGCAGGATACATTTGTTGGTTGTGTCTTACAAACGGATTACTATCAATGATTTTCAGTACGTGTTTTCTGGTAATTTTATAAAATATGTATCCAGCAATTATTGATCCTAGTCCTATGCTAATTCTAATCAGTGTTTTATCCCCGAAAATCCAAAACAAGATTATAACAAAACCCGCACAATATAAAAGTTTGTATACTAAGGCCATAAGAAAAAGAAACAAACCTTGTATTGGGCTCATCCCATTAAATATTTTATAGAAATCTCTGACATCTTTTTTGTTTAGTTTTTCCTGTCTCATTTTCTCGCTATCCTTTCCTGCTAAAGCGTACTTCAGAAACACTAACATCTATGCTTGACGTATCGTAACCATAACTATTCAAAACATTTATAACTTCATCTTTATGTGCTTCATTTGATATATTCGGACCTAAACGAACGGATTTAACAATCTTTTCATCTGCTTTCTCTAGCCCACCGTCAATAATACCCAAATCAGTTTCTTCAGAATACTTATCTATAACTGGTCCTACATATGCATACTCATTTACTTTACTTGTGTCAGTCTCAAAAAATTTCAATGAATTCCCATCAGGAAGTAGTATAAATAATTTTCGCCATTCAGACTCTTGTTGCCACGACTCCTTCTTTATTAAGTACTTAAACACTGCTAATTTTCCCAGTAAATCATCAGATACTTCATCTCCAAGTGCTTTTATTTCGTAGGAAAGTATTTCTTTTGCATCATCTGCACCATACAATATCCTATTCCATTTTTGTGGTATGTATAACATTCCTTCAAAAAAAACTTCATAATTATCATGCTGAATTTGTGGTTTTATTAATTCTATACAATAACCGTCACCTTTTGTATATCTGTCCCACATAGCAGCATCGTCTTGCAAACTAGTTGCACATAAAGCAAAAATCTCGCAATTTTGATCTCCATTAAAGTTAAACCCTCTAATTTTATTTTCTTCTAACCATCCACTAATTACTTTTGTCCCATAACTAATTTCATCATAATCATTAAAGTTGGTTAACTTACTGATTCTAATTCGGTTATTTTTAATAATATCAAGGAATCCATCAGAACTAGTGTAGTGAAAGACTGAATTAGTTCTTTCGTGTATTCTCCTAACTAATGCTTTGTACGGAATTGGTAATGCTCTGTAATTTCTATCAATAACTGTAAAGCTGTTGTTATCATTTATTTTAGATATTTCGTCAACTAACTGCTGAGTTTTCCGCGTATCTGTCACCCTCATCTCTCTTTCATCTGCCGTTTACAATAACTACAGTAGAGCGAAAGCGACATCCAGCCCACTGTCGCCAAACAATACTGAAAGAAATAAGATTCTAGCAGAATAGGGCTGAACGCCTAGTTTCTACTAGAAACACATAAAATACCTCAAAACATTATGAGGATTTTCAATATTCAGTATTGTTTGACTGTTGTTATTATACACTACTTCAGGTATTTTGTCAAGCGCACCTGAGGGTGCGCATCCGCACTCCAACCACAACACTCCAAGATATTTACATTCCCTCACACGTATGAAGGTAGATCAGTGTGTCCATGTTGTCTCTTATTTACAAGAGCAATCTTTTTGCTTAAAATTCTTCATACAGCACACGTATATCCAACCACAACACTATGAACACATCACCCAAAAT
>JAIRWY010000076.1 GCA_031268675.1 Candidatus Ancillula glyptotermitis
ATTTTGGGTGATGTGTTCATAGTGTTGTGGTTGGATATACGTGTGCTGTATGAAGAATTTTAAGCAAAAAGATTGCTCTTGTAAATAAGAGACAACATGGACACACTGATCTACCTTCAGGCGTGTGAGGGAATGTAAATATCTTGGAGTGTTGTACTTCAGATTCGAATTCAGCCTCAATCTGAAGTAAGGTACTATTGTGCTATAATGTTTATATGCGGATGTAGTTCAGTGGTAGAACTTCAGCTTCCCAAGCTGACGGTGCGGGTTCGATTCCCGTCATCCGCTCTTTTTGGTGTTGTTTAGTTAGCGAATTGGTTTAACTATGGTTAAAGAAGTGAAATATAGTCATGCACATCTAAATGAAATTTACGCTTCTAATACGATGAATGGTTTTTCCTAGTCTTTGTTGACTGTTTTGGAGAGTTTTTACTTGTTAAATTATAGTGAATATGTTGTTAGAAGTTCGCAAAAGGATGATTTATTTTAACTTCTGGATTAGTGTTATAATGTTAAAGTGTATTTTACAGAAATGCCCAGAAACATGCATTGCTTCACTTCTGATTAGAGTCCAACCTTTCGCATCCGCACCCAAATCACAACAACTTCCATTTATCATCAACTCCTCTTAAATACAAGTCTTCTTTTATTCAGGGGAGGCATCTTGCAAAAACTTCTTCTGTAGCAAATCCAGGTGGTTTTATAACCTAGATTTGCTACAGAAGTGCAACAACCAAAATCAAATCACCAAGTGGAAAAAATGTGAAGAAGATTATGGAAGATATAAGAACACAAGTAAATAAGGACACTGGATGTCAAAACTTGGAAAATACAAACATCTGATGTATATTGTGTGTATGACCAAGTACACGCACCTCAGTATAGCAGAAAGAAGAAGAATAAGCAAGTTATCTCAAAAAAACTATTTGGTTATAACAACTACAAGTCAAATGGGCAAAAGTACAAGTAAAAGACAAGAATAAGCATAAATGCGCAATGGAACAGCCACAAGTTAGGCATGAATAAGCACTATGAACTAACTTAAGCAACTTTGTATAAAGACGTACTTTGTTAATCCAGATAAAGCGTAAATCAAGAGGTAGTAATGAACAAGTAGATGTACAAAAATGTTAAATAGATGTTAAACTTTTGGGGAAGTTGACGATAAATGTTGGTGAGGAGTTGATGATAAATGGAAGTTGTTGTAGTTTGGGTGCGGATGTACAAAAAAGCAAAATGTCATACCCCTGTGGTATAATGGAAGTATGGTAAATATTTTGATAACTGGTGGTACTGGGTACATCGGTTCACATACGGCGGTGCTACTTTGCGAGGCAGGGTACAACGTTCATATTGCCGATAATTTTGCCAACTCAGACCCAGGTGTACTAAATAGAATTGAACAGATAATTGGTAAATCTATCCATTTTTCTGAGGTTGATTTAACCAGTAGCGAGGATTTAGATTTAGTTTTCAAAAACAATACTTTTGATGCGGTTATTCATTTTGCTGGCTTAAAATCTGTCGGTGAATCCATAAAGGAGCCACTAAAATACTACAACAATAATATTTCTTCAACTATGAATTTACTGAATTCTATGCATAAGCATAATGTTGATAAACTGGTTTTTTCGTCATCTGCCACCGTATATGGGGAGTGCAAAATAGTTCCATTAGAAGAAACTTTTCCAATTGGTCAGACAACTAATCCATATGCAACAAGCAAATTTATGCAGGAGTTGATACTTAGAGATGTTGCATTTGCTAGTAACTTGAATGTTGTAACACTTCGGTATTTCAATCCAATAGGTGCGCATACTAGTGGTTTAATTGGCGAAAATCCAAAAGGTATTCCCAACAACCTGTGTCCGTACATTACACAAGTACTCTCTGGAAAATTGGAAATGCTGAGTGTTTTTGGAGATGATTATGAAACGGATGATGGTAGTGCGATTCGTGATTATATACATGTTGTTGATTTGGCGAATGGGCATTTGAAGGCAATTGAAAAATTACTCCAGACAAATTCTAGTACTTCGTATAATGCAATTAACCTAGGAAGAGGAATAGGTGTTTCAGTACTAGAAATGATAAAGACTTTTGAAAATGCAACTGGCAGAAAGGTGCCATATCGTGTTACATCTAGGAGACAAGGCGATTTGCCAGTTTCATACGCAGCGACAGACAAGGCATTAAATGAACTTGATTTCAAAGCAGAGCGTTCAATTGAGCAAGCATGTAGGGATTCGTGGAATTATCAAGAAGAATTTAATAAAACTAGTGCGAGCAAGGAATAGGTATGAACAAGAAGAATGAACAACTAAAAGCACTTTACCGCGAATATCGTCCAGATGTATTTGAAGATGTTATAGGACAAGATGCAACAATTAGCGCACTTCAACGGGTATTAACGAACAACAAGGTCGCACACGCATATCTATTTTCTGGACCTCGTGGGTGTGGTAAAACAACTTGTGCAAGAATTTTTGCCAGATGTCTCAACTGCGCAGAAGGTCCTGTTTCAACTCCATGCGGGAAATGTCCATCTTGTATTGAATTGAGAACTGGTGGACCTGGCAGCGTTGATGTTATAGAAATGGATGCAGCATCTCATAACGGTGTTGATGACGCACGAGAACTTAGGGAACGAGTAGAATATGCACCAAATCGCGATCGCTACAAGATAGTAATCCTTGATGAGGCACATATGATTACAGCAAATGCATTTAACGCGCTTTTAAAAATTGTTGAAGAACCACCTGAACATGTTAAATTTATATTTGCAACAACTGAACCAGAAAAGCTTATTGGTACAATTAGATCTCGCACATACCACTACCCATTTCGTCTTGTGCCTTCGGCAGTTATGGTTGAATATATCAAGAAAATCAGCAAAAAGGAGAATATTGAACTTGATGAACGAATTTATCCACTACTTGTAAAAATTGGTGGTGGTTCAGTTAGGGATACTCTGTCGTTTTTAGATCAGCTATTTGCTAGTGCGGTTGACGACAAAGTTGAATATGACTTTTCTCTTAAACTACTTGGTTTTACACCCATTGAGTATATTCATGATGCACTTTATGCCCTTAGTCAAGGAGATGTTAAGAAGTTGTTCTCTATTGCAGAAAATCTTACTAATAATGGTATATCTACAAGTAATTTTTTAATTGAACTACTTGAAAATGTTAGAAACTCTTTGCTAATTTCAATATCATCACATGATGTAAAACCTGCACTAGGTGAAGTTGATGAACAGCAAATTAAGGCTCAGGCAACTCTTGCTGGTTCTTGTGGATTTTCAACGCTTGCAAATATTGTAGATATCCTACTTGCTGGTGCAAACAAGATGAAAGGTCCAACTTCTGGACGTTTGGTACTTGAGTTAACATTTGCGCAGTTAGCGCCAGTTTTTGGAAATATTGGGCAAATAGTGCATTCACCAGAACAAGTTAATGAAAACAAGATAAAGCAATCTACTGTAGATTTAGCACAAACTAAATTTGAACAACATGAAAAACAGCATCAAGAACTTAATTTTGAACCAATTGCGCAAAATTCTGTACAAACTACATCAGTAAAATCAGAAACTAGATTTGCAAAATCAGAAGAATCAAAAAATCAGAATGCATCTGAGCATGTTGCTATAAATAAATCGCATGAAAATATAAATACTTCTAAAATCTCCAACGAAATTGTCCAAGAGGAGTGGGGTAAGATTATAGATGCACTGTTGAATATCAAGAAGCCTGCTGCAATACTTATAAAAGGACAAGGTAAATTCTTAAAAGTTGATTTAAATACACTTCTGATTGTCTTTGAAAATCCACGCTTTGTTGAAACTTTTGAGCGCTCGCAGTATGCAACTTTTGTTTCGCAGGCAGTACTAAAAGTTCTTGGAACTTCTATGAATGTTCGTGCAGTTACTACTTCAGAAACTTCAGCTATTGCTACAGAAGTTAAAATCGAGGCAATTGAAACTGAGCAAGTTCAAGAGGAAATAACACATCCAGTAGAGCAAGTTCAAGAGGAAATAACACAGCCAGTTGAACATGTAGTAGTAAATAATGAGGCTGATGAAATTATCACTGAAACTTCAGATTCAACCACAGATGATCCATTTTCTTCCTTAAAGGAGATGCTTGGAGCTACAGAAGTTAACAATACACCAGAGGATGCAAAAAATGTATGAAGAAGTAATTGAACAGCTAGTTCATCAACTAGAAAAATTACCTGGTATTGGTCCTAAGTCTGCAATGCGATTGGCGTTCTTTATTCTTGAATCTGAAGGTGATTATGCGCTTGAACTTGCTAATATTATAAAACTAGCCAAAAAAACTATTCAGTTTTGTGACATTTGTGGTAATATTTCAGGCCGTGAACTTTGCGCAATATGTTCAAATCCAAATAGGTTATCAAATACAATATGCGTAGTAGAAGAGCCAAAAGATTTAATAGCAATTGAAAAAACACACGAATTTCTTGGTACATATCATGTGCTTGGTGGGAGTTTAAATCCAATTGAAGGTATTGGTCCTAATGAACTTCGCATTCAATCGTTACTTGAGAGGCTCGGTAATAAAAAAATTGAGGAAGTAATACTTGCAAATAATCCAAATATTGAAGGTGAAGCAACTGTTTCATATTTGGCGCGCCTAATTAGTCCTATTGGAATTAAAGTTTCTAGAATTGCAACAGGATTGCCATTAGGTACAGATCTTGAATTTGCAGATGAGGTAACTTTAGGTCAGGCACTGGCATTGCGAAGAGAGGTAAAATAATGACAAAAAGTAGTATTCCAGTTGAAGATTTAAAATCAAAACTACGAACAGATATACTTGAACGGCGCAAACTGAACTCAAAAGCTCAACAATCAGTGTCTGAGTCACTAATTTGTGAAATTGCATTACTACTTGAAGAGGTAGCAAATGCAAAAATATTGGCACTTTATGTTTCTACTGAGTTTGAGCCAGGTACAGAAAAGTTGTTGCGAATATTAAAATTGCGCAATAAAACCATTCTACTACCCGTTCTCGGAGAGAGCTTAACACGCGGATGGGCAAGATTTTCTTCTCGTGAAGATCTTGTAGTTAGAAAATTAGGTCGTCCACCAGAACCAAGTTCACTAAATCTTGGAGAAGATATGCTTAAAAATGCGGATGTTCTGCTAATTCCAGCACTTGGTGTTGATACGAGCGGCACACGTATTGGACATGGTGGAGGTTGGTATGATCGTGCACTTTTATCCAAAAGAGATGATGTAAAAATTTTCGCACTAGTTTTTAGCAATGAGGTTTTTGATGCTGATGTGGCACCACTTCCGTACGAGTCTCATGATATAAAAGTTGATGGTTATATAACTGAAAAAGGATTCACACGAATTAAGAACTAGTATCAAGCAACCTTTGAAATTTTGGCTTCTGCATGTATATAAGTGCATCTCCAACAGTAATCACGCTACCAGTTATTAAAATTGCAACTTTTAGATCATGCATGTCATCAGCCAATTCGAAAGCAAAATCAATTGCGTCATTAACACTAGTTTTCTCATATACATCATTTTGGTCGTAGTGTTTCAAAGCGATCCGTTTTAGATCTTCAGTTGAATAATGCTGGTCAGAAGAGTTCTCAGATAGAATAATGCAGTCAAGCAGATCCTCGTAGTGTTCAAACATCTTTTCAGTATCCTTGTCTTTGGAAATTCCAACCACTGCAATAACATAGTCATATTCAAACGAAGTACGGAATGAGTTCACCATATTTTCAGCACCGTGCGGATTGTGAGAAACATCGATAACTATCAGCGGCTCAAAACTCAAGACCTCAAGACGACCAGGCGAAGTTACATCCTGTAGTGCCAATTCAAGCGCCTTAAATCCAAGTGTGTGTCCATCTCGTGCAATAAGTTCTTCTGCAGCCACAATCGCAAGTGAAGCATTTGTGACCTGATAATCTCCTAATAAATTCAAATACAAGTTCTCATATATACCTCTACTTGTTTGGATGTTCATAATTCCACCAGTTGAATTGGGCGCAGTAATATAATCATCAAGTTTTCTAAAATCTCTGTTCTGTACAAAAACTGCACTTTTCTCTGCCTTTTCTACCTCTGTTGATAAAATTTCTTGTACAGTTTCTGCTTGTTCGGACAGGACAATAATATCCGCATTTCTTATAATACCAGCTTTTTCATAGGCAATCTGCTCCAAGCTGCTGCCAAGATATTCTTGATGGTCATAATCAATTGGTGCAATAATACAAACTTCTGAATTAAGGACATTTGTTGCATCATAACGACCGCCTAATCCAACCTCAACAACCGCAAAGTGTACATTTTCACTGGCAAATGCAACTATAGACATAACAGTGAGTACCTCAAAAAAACTCAAAGTTGTTGTTGCTTCTTCAGATAATACAAGTTCTTCTTCATATTCTTCAACAATTGGAATAACTTGCTCATATATTTTCGTAAACTGTTCTTCGGATATTGGACTGCCATTGACAGCAATGCGTTCAGTTACAGATACAAGGTGCGGAGAAGTAAAAAGTCCAGTCTTAAAGCCGAAAGACCTTAAAATACTTTCCAGAATTCGTGCAGTTGAAGTCTTGCCATTAGTTCCAGAAATTACAACTGATTTAAATGCAAAGTCTGGATCACCTAGTCTATGTAAAACATTGCGTATATGGAGTAGTTTTATATCTCCTTTATGTTTTGCCTTTCTGGAGAATATTTCATCTAGTACTTCACTAAATAACACACATACTCCCACATAATATGCAAAAGAAATACAACATCACTTTTTTGCATTCTTCTGTATAAACCATAAGTATATTATACCACAACTTGTTGCGGTTGCTCAGCAATTGTGGATTCTAATCAGAAGTAGGACACCCAAAATACTAGCACCTTATGCGAAAATCGTCAAGATGGAAAAAGTCATGAACAAAAAAAGTCATCCCCAAGTCTATAACCATAACACTTCTCAGTTACTATATACTTAGCTACCTTTTCATCAACTCTTTTCATCTTATGTCTTATAATACTAATATGAGTATTTAAAAGAT
>JAIRWY010000078.1 GCA_031268675.1 Candidatus Ancillula glyptotermitis
GGAAAAACTTAACGCTATAGTCAAAACCAATGATATTTGTGTAGAAAAATCCTGACTTGAAATTATTTGAAAATGTAATAACTGGTGTCTGATCTGTATTACCATAATAAGCACCAAACATATTTTTCGTCACTATATTAGAAATTGTTATAACTGCACCCAAATCGTGCGATTTTGAACCATTTTTAGTTGCATAAGTACCCACATAATCATAAGTTACTGTAACTTTGTCAGGAGTTTTAGCAGGACAACTAGTCAAAACATTAGTATTGCAGTACTCAATTAGACTGGTTCCACTATCTTTTTTAGGGAAAAAAACAGCGGCAGAAGAAGAGTATGTCTGAAATTTCTCATAATTTGAATGTCTAGATGTTGGTAATTGACTACCCGACTCGCAAGTAATCACTCCGTTATTAGCACAATTATTGCCATCATGAGTTACTTCACTAATTGTATTAGTTTTTGCTCCAACAGGGTTTTTACCATCTAAGAAATTCTGCGCATAATATACCAATGCACCAGTATTACATCTTTCTCCTTGCCCGTTGGTATTAGCAGTTATAGATGAAGACGGTTTAGTAGTACAAGTACTTCCTGAGCCGTACGTAATTGGCATACCCTGGAAATTCAAGTAGCCATTAGTAGAATCATCAAGTACATTTTTACCTTGTGCATCATCCCAATGCGTTGTTCCTAAATTACCCTGCTCAAGATTAGCAAGTGAAGTTCCATCTTGACCTCCGTAGTGCTGAGTATCAAACTGTTCGCGAATTCCAACGCCTGGTGTTTTTCCTGCTGCTGTAATTGAGTCAACTTCAACCTTGATATTGGAGTATGCGCTAGCAGAAATATTGAAGTTCTCAAGCTGGTCGCGGCATTCTGCCTTATTCTCAAAAGCACTTGTTGCAGGAATTGCACCTCCACATCCAGTGTCATCAGCTTCATCCCCCTCATAATTCCGCTTCTTAACTAATTCCCAGTCATTAGGACCTGCATTTTGTCCATTTCCTGTTCCATTAGCATCTACATTATTCTTGCTCATACAATCAGCGTCAATTGAACCGTACTTCTTGTCGCATGGATTTAGAACTGTGAACGCCTTGTTATTAAACAGAATCGGCGAAGTAGAACTGTTATATGTAGAATTTCCTCCAGAAAATGTACCAGTAGAAACCGCTGCAGTTGAAGTTAGTTGCACATATGCAAATGTTCCAGCAGTTTTAGCTGTAGTATATACAACTGGTTCTCCATTGCCATCCTGAAGTGGTTTACTTGACCTGTCTGTGGGCAATTTAGCACTAGATGCTTTAAGAAGTCCAGCATAACGAGTTGGAGAAACAACCACCAAGTAGCAGATAGTCGTAACCATAGTAGAACAACCACTTGCTGCATTTGCCTCAACCTCAACTGTGAACACCTTAGATTCTGCATCTGCACTTAAAGAATCTGGTTTTAGACGAACACGTGTGTATGGTGAACCTTCGTCTGAATTTACGCAGCTGTTTGGAGTACTTGATGTATCAGTCTTGCACAAGTAAATATCTGACTGTTTAAGCGTCGGCAGCGGATTATCAAACGACAGTTGTAAACTAGTTGTTCGTCCAGTAACTCCACTTGCTTGTTTTGAATTATCGCTAATTGATTGAACACTTAAAGTAGTAATTTGACCATCTCCGTATTTATCTGGAGTAACCTCTACAGAAAAAGTAGTTGTTATAGCTGAATTATCACTTAATGTAATAGTAACAATAGCATTTCCAACTTCTTTTCCTTCAACACATACTTTATTATCATCAGTTGATTTTACTTCAACATATGAGTTACCAGTTGAAACTTGTGCGGTAAAACCCTTATTTGTTGCATCTGCAGGCTGAAAACCAATTGCAACACACACCTCATCACCTTTAGATACTACTGTGGAGTTCGTTTCTGGCAGAATTGAAGTTACTGCAATAGCAACAACCTGAATTGTTGCAGTAGCGGTCACAGCTGGAGCAGACACTGAAATTGCAGTAACAGTAAGTTGACATCCTTCAGTTGCTGAATTTGCCCTAAGTTCCCCAGTTGTTGTATTTACCGAAACTGTATTACAGTTATTTCCAGAACCTCCCGTTGTTGTTATACTCCAAGTTATTTGCGTGTTCGTGGCATCAATTGGCATAAATGCAGGTGTAAATGGACTACTGACTGTTGCATTCATAGGCAGATTATAGGAAGTTGGTGATAATGTAAGAGAAGTTGGTATCACAATCTTCGGAACAACAGTCATTACAATAGTTGCAGTTTTTGTACCAGTTTGTTTATCCGTCGCAGTGATAGTTGCTGTACAAGTTCCAGAACCAGACGAATTCGGAGTCAGCGTTGCAGTTTTTCCGCTATTATCATCAGCTTCAACAGAAACCTGTAAACATGTTGAATTTGAACTACTCCAACTTGCTGCTTTATACGCATCTGTAATGTTTTCTGGTGCAGTTGACACAGACAGTTTTTGTCCATACGCACCATGTGTACGCTCAAGAACTGTTTCACCACCTACTGCAGTAATACTAAGTGAAGTTATGGATTTATGCACAGTTATAGTCTTGTCTACATAAACAGTTGGAGTACTTACAGAAGTTGCTCGAATAGTCGTTTGACAACTAGTGGATTCAGCGACAATTGCGGATGGAGTGAACACGCCAGTTGTCTGGTCAATACTTCCACAAGCGCCATTTTCAACTGTGTACTGAACTTGTTTATTTGTTGCAGTTGATGGAGAAACAGAAACGGTATATGTCTTAGGTCCAGATCCATCAAAAAGTGTATCATCTCCAGATATGCTAATACTAGTAACAGGGACATTTTGGGTAACCGTTAATGTTGCAGACGGTTTTAGATTAGTAGCGGAAATTGCAGTTCCGTCTTTTGTAAATGAACCATCCACAGTTGCTGATATTTGAGAAGTTCCTGCAGATTGTGGAGTAACTACACCACTAGATGCATCAATTTGAGCAACTGATGTAGTGCCACTGCTGAAGATAACAGGATTTGATGCTGATGCATGCGATGTACCAGTTCTAACACCATTTGTAGGAAGTACTGTAGCAGTAAACGGAGCGGTATTAAGGGTTGTTGTGTCAATACTTGCTGTACTTGGAGAAATTTGTACACCAGATGCGGGGAAATAGAAAGAAGTACCACCAGCACAATCGTTAAAATACGGTTCACTTTTTCCTGTTGGATAGCCTCCACCTGCACTTTTTCCACCAGGAAGCTCAACACATGCATCAATTGAGTCATTTTGAGCAGTAGAACTACTAACTACAACTGGTATTGCACTTTTGGTCTTTGTTCCACTAGATGATCTAGTAAACGAGCCAGTAGTAGTACCCCAATAATCTGTGTTTTCTGTGTATGTTCCAGACAAGTTTGGATAGAACGTAAAGTTGCTACCATTTTCCAAAAACAACGAATAGTAATTTTTTGCTGTCGCTGGATAACCTACTGATTTGTACTTCTCAAATTCAATAGTGTATGTCCTTGTACCAGTCTTATGAATGATATTTCCAGTTGTTCCTAATCCAGTACTAGTAGCACAATCAAATGTGCCAGATTCGCCACTCCAACCACATCTGCGTAAATTTGAAGGAAGAAGTGAAATCTCTGTATTGAATTCAACAGTAACCCTAAATGTGCCAGTAGTAGCAGAAGTTGATGTGGATTCACCCCATGCGCGCACTGGATACACAAATGTAACAGTTTTGAAACTTCCCTCTACAGAAGTTACTGAACTACCATCTGTTGCTGTGATCTTGTAATAATAAGTTGTATTCGTATTCAATCCAGTAATTGTACACTGCAATGCAGTTATATTGGAACACCCAGAAGCAGCAGTATTTATAGCATTTGCATTAGTTGAATATTCCACTTTATAACTGGTCGCTTGATCTGCAGCCGTCCACGAAACCGTTGCACTGTTCTCGCCAACAACTGGAGTTTCTAGTGTTGGATTTCCAAGAGAAGGTGTTGCGCCAATCTCTTGTCCTGTACTGTAGTCTTTTAGGTAAGCATTATTGGTGTAACCACTACCTTGGGTATACGGTATTTTCATTGCATAAAGACTAGAGTTACCTGCGAACTCGTCTCCACCACCAGAAGCAACAGTTAGGTTAGTGGAAAGGCTTGAATTTTTAATAGCGAGCATAGTTATGTCAGAATCAGCATTAGGTAGACCCCAAGAATTCACTAATTGCAGTACTTGAGTGGTCGTACCGTTACCAGAAATAATACTAGCTGAAGTAGTCGTACCAACGCACTGATAATACGAAATGTTATTTTGGCACAATTTATAACTTCCATCTGCTAATGTTATCGCAGCAGAAAACTTTAACTCCACTTGAATCGTCTGACCATTTACACTAGTTACCTTCGCCGATGTGACCTTAACATCTCCTGCCGCTTGCGGTGCCATATCTGCTGCCTGAGGTGTAATACTTGTTTCTGCTGCCATGACCGTAAATAAGGACTCGGATTCAGGAACTGCAGGTATATATGCTTCAGACTCGCTTGAGGGATCTCTGCTCACGCTTAAAACAGCAACTGGATTGCTCTCATGGTTGTTTTGCGCAGGTGTCTGAGTTTCTGTTGATGAAGCATTTTGTGCTTTTAGACCATCTTCAAGTAATTTATCCGCACCAACAACTGCATCCACAGGTTGCCCATCTGCGCCTTTATTTGCATCAACATGTCCAGAAATTTGAGGTACTGCACTACTACCGCCATTTTCATCACCCTTGCTGTCGTTAGACGCTGCACTTGGAGCACTAGTTGGTGCAAGCTCATTCGTACTTGGAGCAGTAGATTGAGCAGGTGTAGATTTTAAAGCATCTTCTTGTTTCTTGCGCTCATTCAATTCCTGTGCAGTGATAAATAACTGCAGAAGAGTCTGTGTGGGCAAACGAAGTTGAGTTGCTGATAATGAAGGTGTATCTAGCAGTAGATATGACGGAAACTCGCTATCAAAACCACTACCTTTATTTGCGCCTGTTTGAAGCGATAACTGGCGAGAAACTACTTCTGATTGACTCGGAGGTGGAACAACTGCATTGAAAGTCTGCCAGCCTTCTGAATCAGCAACAGCAGTTTTTAACAAGGACTTCCCTGAGGTGCTGAATAAACCAAACTGAAATGGAAGTGCAAGAACCTGTCCAATTTGAGGCCCATGCACAAGGCGTTCCTCAATTGTAGCATCTCGCTGAGAACCATCTTGTTCCTTAATCTTGTAGCCTTGAACATCATCTGGTAATTCCAAAGTTACTTGCATTGAATGGCGACCAGATGTTAACCTAACTGAACTCGCGGTATCAAACTTCTTATCTTGCAAAATGCTCTCATTCGTTGCTTGACTAGACATTTCAGTTGCTGATGGACCAAACAAGTTCTCAAAATCTGGAGTAGTTGTATATTCATCCTTATCTAGCGATGCAAATACTATTTTCCCCAAATCAGATCCAGCAATATCAAATAGCGAGGAGCGTAAAAGCGCGTAAGTTTCCTGATTGTTCGCAGTTTTATCAAAAGGGTTAGACCACAAAAACGAGAAGTTAATCCGCCATTTTGAGGTTGCTTTATCAAACGAATATGCAGTCTGCAAGTTGATTGAGAACTCTTTTGCATTTTTAGCATCATCCCAAATTGCAGGTATTATAGTCTGTGAAGCGAATTTGGGAGTTGCTGAATCTGATGAAGTACCCTTTGCTGTATCAACAGTTATTTGCACAGAAGTTGGCTTAGCTCTTCCTCCGTTAGGCAGTGTTGAAAGATCAGTGTCCAACATATCTGCTGGCGAAACAGATGAAGTAATATAACGTAAATCATCAGATACTAAAAACGCATACGCATGGTCCGAATTCTTAATTGAAACTGCAGTAAAATATGATACAACGAACGCAAGAATCACAAAACTTGCAATTATAGCTTTTGAACCTTTTTGCCAAAAATGCGCAGGAGAACCCGACAAAAGACCAATTGAAGTTCTCGACTTCTTGGTTTTTCCCACATCTTTTGCGTAAATGCTTAACTGTTTATACAGCTCGGCATTACTTGAATCGCTTAAGTTCACCACATGAGCATTATAGCATAATTTTGAGAAAAGTCAAGTATTTTTTTAATTTCTTTTACAAATGCCCCCCC
>JAIRWY010000090.1 GCA_031268675.1 Candidatus Ancillula glyptotermitis
CATGTGTGTATAACACACATAAGCACCTTAAATCAAACCACATGCTTATAAATAGCCTTAATGAAGGTCTAGGTTATAAAACCACCTGGATTTGCTCAAGAAGAAGTTTTTGTATGTACATCCACTTGATAAAGAAAGACTTGTATTTAAGAGGAGTTGATGATAAATGTTGGTGAGGAGGTTGATGTATGATCGAAGGTGTTGTAGTTTGGGTGCGGATGTGCAGGGATTTGAAAATGTCATAGGCATGTGGTATAATGATAAGTATGAGTTTGAACGAGTATCGTACGCATTATGCTGGAAAATTAGGACTAGATGATGTATCTGCAGAAGTTGTATTATCTGGATGGGTTGATCGTCGCCGAGATCATGGAGGTGTAGCCTTTATTGACTTGCGGGATAAGTCTGGAATTGCACAAGTTGTTGTGAATGACGAAGAAGTGGCACGTCCATTGCGTTCGGAGTTTGTTCTGAAGATTACAGGTATTGTTTCTAAACGTCCAAGTGGACAGGAAAACAACCGCCTTGCTACTGGTCAAATTGAGGTTATTGCAAAGACCGTTGAAGTGTTGAGTACTTCAGATGCTTTGCCATTTCAGGTGTCAACTGCACTTGAGGAAGCGACTGATGATAAGGTTGGTGAGGATGTTCGTTTAAAATACCGCTACTTGGATCTTCGTAGGCCTTCATTAAATAATGCGCTCCGTTTGCGCTCACGGTTAAATCAGGTGGCTCGTAATTTCCTGGATAAGCAAGGTTTTTTTGAAATTGAAACACCAACACTAATTCGTTCTACACCTGAAGGTGCTCGTGATTTTCTAGTTCCTGCTCGACTGAATCCTGGTTCTTGGTATGCACTACCACAATCTCCGCAGTTGTTTAAGCAGTTGCTAATGGTTTCAGGATTTGAGAAATATTTCCAGATTGCGAGATGTTATCGTGATGAAGATTTTCGTTCGGATAGACAACCAGAATTTACGCAGTTAGATATTGAGCTCAGTTTCATTACTACTGAAGACATTTATAGGCTAACTGAGGAACTTTTGCGCGAGTTGTTTAGGTTGATTGATATTAAATTGCCTGATACTTTTCCGCGCTTGAGTTATGCAGATGCTATGAGTAAATACGGTTCTGATAAGCCAGATTTGAGGTTTGGAAATGAAATTGTTGATTTAACGCAGTATTTTAAATCTACTCCATTTCGGGTTTTCCAAGCCCCATTCGTTGGTGCAATTCGCTATCCAGGTGGTGCATCTCTTCCGCGTAGACAGTTTGATGCTTGGCAAGAATGGGCAAAAAGTCGTGGTGCTAGAGGTCTTGCATATGTACAGTTTACTGAAGATGGTTTGACTGGTCCAGTTGCAAAGAACTTGTCTGAACAGGAACGAGATGGACTATTAGAAGCATCTGGTGCAAAAATTGGTGATGCAATATTCTTCGCCGCTGGTTCGCTTGAGCAGTCCCGAAACTTACTGGCGATGGTGCGCGTTGAAATTGCTAGGCGCTTAGGCGTGATAGACACTGAGTTAACAGGTGTTCCGAAAGCTGATGCAAAAATTCTTGATGAAATTGGAAAGCCGCCGTTCGGTGTTACTAGAGGTTCAGATGGGCGTGTGTGGAGTCTGCTTTGGGTGGTGGATTTTCCGCTGTTTAAGTCAACTACAAAAAGTGATGATGATGATATTTCTGTTGGAAGTGGCGATTGGACTGCAGTTCATCATGCATTTACTTTGCCTAGTGATTTGGAGAACTTTGATAAAGAACCAGAAGTTGCATTATCTGATAGTTATGATATTGTCCTCAATGGTAATGAAATTGGTGGCGGTTCAATTCGTATTCATCAAGCAGATATACAACAGCGGGTATTTGATTTAATGGGTATAAAAGAGGATGAGGCAAATGAAAAATTTGGATTTTTGATTGAGGCGTTGAAGTTCGGTGCGCCTCCACATGGTGGAATTGCACTAGGCTGGGATCGTATAATAGCGTTGATGTCTGGAACACTTTCTATTCGTGATGTTATTGCATTTCCGAAGACTGGGGGAGGCGTGGACTTAATGCAGAATGCACCAGCAATAATTACTCATGAGCAACGTGCGGAAACTGGTGTTGATGCGGTTTTAGAGCATGAGGATGCTTAGTTAATAGTGTTAAGGGAACGCATAATTCCATGTCTTGATGTTAAGAATGGACGAGTTGTTAAAGGCATCAACTTTAAAGGTCTAGTTGATGCAGGTGATCCAGTTGAACTTGCGCGGAAATATTATAACGAAGGTGCAGATGAGTTAACATTTCTTGATATTACAGCAAGTTTAGATAATCGAGGCACTATTTTAGATGTAGTTCGGAGGACTGCAAATGAAGTATTTATACCACTTACTGTTGGTGGAGGTATTCGAAGTGTTGAAGATGTGAATGCATTGCTTAGATCTGGTGCAGATAAAGTTGGGGTTAATACTGCTGCTCTAAAACGACCAGAGTTAATTGATGAAATTGCAAGTCGATTTGGTAAGCAAGTCTTGGTTTTAAGCGTTGATGCAACAAGGAGAGCAGGGTCAAATACAGACTATATTGTTACAACTCATGGTGGAACGGTTCTGACAGAAGTTGATGCACTAGAATGGGTTCAAACTGCTGAAAAACTAGGTGCTGGTGAGGTTTTGCTGAATTCTGTTGATGCGGATGGAACCAAAAGTGGTTTCGATATTGAGATGATTCAAGCAGTAAAAGCTGTTACTAAACTACCTGTAATTGCATCTGGTGGAGCAGGGAAACTTGAGGACTTTGTGGAAGTTCAAAAATTCGCGCACCCAGATGCTATCCTTGCTGCTTCAGTTTTCCACTTCAATGAAGTTCGTATTAAAGACATTAAGCAGGCTTTTAACAGGTTCTAGTTTTTTCAGCGCCAAATCACCAATCGGATTTACACCAGGACCTTTTGCTAAACTATGCCCAACCAGTGCATGCAGGCATTTAACGCGATTGGGCATTCCACCAGCAGAAATATCATTGTGCTGTTCTAAAGGTTCTAGTCCTAAAATCTGTCCAAGTATATTGCGGTCCTTGATATACGAACGGTGTGCAAGAGCATAATCATGTGCAAGTTTTTCGTCATATAATTGGTTGGTTTTATCAAGTAGTTCATTTAGATGTAGCATATATCCATTTGCTTCAAGTCTTGATACTGCTTTAACAACTTCTGGATGTGTCAAGTAGTATGTGGTAGGAAATGGTTGAGGAATTCTAGGTGCAGTTATAACAACTAGAATTTCACCAGCTTGATTATATGCAGCAACTGCAACAATTCCGCGCGGTTTACGTCCAAGCTGTTGAGTAACTTGTGCGATTTCATCATCTGTACATCTTTTCATCAACTTTTCCACTTCTGCTCCTAGTTATTAGGGTGCTGGTGTTTCTGCTGGTGTAGGCTCGTTTTTTGGCATGTTTTTATCAACTTTTAGTGCCTCAAACGAGTTGTAAATTTTTTCATACCAAGGAGTTTTATATTTATCAAGTGCCTTTGATGCATCTTTACTCAGATCAGTTGCTGGATTATTTGGTAAATCAATATCTTTGGAATTGCCAATAACTTCTGGATTTGCAATGTGTATAGCAGTTTCACCAGGTAAAATCATAGCATAATGTTCACGAGCATATGCAGTTATATATTTATTATCCTTCAGGCGTTCAAGTTCACCCATAGCACGCGTTTTTTTGTCATTAGCATGTGCAAGTTCAGATTCAAGCATTTGAATACGATGTGCTTCTGCAAAATAGTTACGAACTGGACCAATTGTAATAATAAAAGTTGCAATTATAAACATAAACACGATAAGAATACCTTTTGATGCGTTTTGCACCTTATACTTGCTGTTCAATTGCCTTTCTACGTCACCAAAATCACTAGTAGTCTGCGACATTGTGTCATATGAACTACTAGTGATTTTGGTGTTTGAACTTCTTAGGTTTTTATACTTCTTCATCAATTACAACTATTTATTGCGAGTTGCTGGAAAAGCATTTCTACCTGCATAAACTGCTGCATCTCCAAGTGAGTCCTCAATCCTCAAGAGTTGGTTATACTTGTTGATGCGCTCTCCGCGTGCTGGAGCACCAGTTTTTAATTGTCCTGCATTTACAGCAACAACAAGATCGGAAATGGTTGTATCTTCAGTTTCACCAGAACGGTGTGAAACCATAGCGCAATAACCGTTGCGGTGTGCCATCTCAATTGCAGCGAATGTTTCTGTGACTGTTCCAATCTGATTCAATTTAACAAGTAGTGCATTTGCAGCATTTTCGCTAATTCCGCGAGCCAATCTCTCAGGGTTAGTAACAAACAAGTCATCTCCAACGATTTGAGTACGGTCACCTATTCTAGCAGTTAAGCGAGCCCAATCAGACCACTCATCTTCGGATAATGGATCTTCAATTGAAAGCAACGGATAGTCGTTAACAAGTTTTTCGTAGTAGTCAATTAAATAATCTGCATCGCGTTCTTGTCCTTCAAATTTGTACCTCTTAGTTTCTGCATTGAAAAATTCAGTTGATGCAACATCTAGTGCTAGTCCAATTTGCTCACCTGGTCTATAACCAGCCTTTTCAATTGAAGACAAAATCAAGTCAAGTGCTTCACGATTTGAGTCTAAGTTTGGTGCAAAACCACCCTCATCACCTAGACCAGTTGAAAGACCCTTCTCTTTTAGAACGCCTTTAAGTGTGTGGTAAATTTCCGTACCTGCACGTAATGCTTCTTTATAAGTATCAAATCCAAATGGAGAAATCATGAATTCCTGAATGTCTACATTTGAATCTGCATGCGAACCACCATTTAAGATGTTCATATTTGGAACTGGCAGAATATGAGCATAAGGACCACCCAAATACTTGAATAATTCAAGATCTGCATATTTAGCAGCAGCTTTTGCAACTGCAATTGATACACCAAGAATAGCATTTGCGCCAAACTTGGCTTTATTTGGAGTTCCGTCTGCTTCAATCATAGCACGGTCAACAGCAGCCTGATCAGTTGCATCTAAACCTCCAACAACTTCTGAAATTTCATCTAAAACATGCTCAACTGCTTGCTGAACGCCTTTGCCTAGATATCGCCCTTTATCACCATCGCGTAATTCAACAGCTTCAAATGCTCCAGTTGATGCACCAGATGGAACCTGAGCGCGAGCGGTTGTGCCATCTTCAAGTAGAATCTCAACTTCTACAGTTGGGTTACCGCGCGAATCTAAAATTTCTCGGCTTCCTAAAGCTTCAATAATTGCCATATAATCTCCTTTGTAATACTTTCATCCTACATTATAGCATAGATTTCTAGTTTGTTGGTGAATTACATAAATTTTCCACAACATAATCATATAGTGTGGTATAATGTAACTTAATAGTAATGTTAATACAACAAATTATACATTATGTGTGGTCTATATATTTTACAAAAGGAGAAGAATAATGGCTAAAGATAAAAACGGAAATGAGGTCAAGTACTCATTTGGTTTGTGGACTGTAAACTGGGCAGGAGGGGATCCTTTTGGTGCTCCAACTCGTCCTTGGAATGACTATAACTTCGATTCAATTCGTAAGCTTAAGGAAATTGGTGCGCATGCATTTACATTTCATGATGATGATGCTTTCCCACCAACAGCTACTGATGCTGAGCGTTCTGAAGCAATTGCAAAGTTGAAGAAGGTTATTAATGAAACAGGAATTGTTTGTGAAATGACTCCATTTAACGGATTTTCACATCCAGTTTTCAAAGAAGGTGGTTTTATATCATCTAATCGTGAAGTGCGCCGTTATGGTTTAATCAAGACACTTCGTCATGTTGATTTAGCAGCTGAACTTGGTGCGACAACTTTTGTTTTGTGGAACGGTCGTGAAGGTGCAGAATATGATAACTCTAAGGATCTTGGGGATGCACATGCTCGTTATGCTGAAGCGATTGACACTGTTGCTGATTATATCAAGGCTAAAGGATATGACATCCGTATCGCACTTGAGCCTAAGCCAAATGAACCTCGTGGTGATATGTTACTTCCAACAATTGGTCATGCATTGGCAGTCATTGACTCATTGGATAACTCTGATATTGTTGGTTTGAATCCTGAGGTGGGACATGAGCAAATGGCTAACCTTAACTTCACACATGGAATTGCACTTGCTATGTATCTTGGAAAGTTGTTCCATATTGACCTCAATGGGCAAAATGGTGCTAAGTTTGATCAAGACCTAGTATTTGGACACGGTGATCTTAAAGAAGCATTCTTCTTGGTTGATTTACTTAATAACGGTGGAATCAATGGAAATCTACAGCCTTATACTGGTTACCGTCATTTTGACTATAAGCCTTCAAGGACAGAATCTGATGCTGGTGTTTGGGAATCTGCTCGTGCTAATATTGAGATATATGAAACACTCTCCAAGAAAGCTGAGAACTACCGTAAAGACCCTAAGACGATCGAACTCTTCAAGCGTGCTAAAATTGATCAACTAGGTCAACCTACTCTTGCAGCTGGTGAGTCTGTGGTTGATTTCCGCAATAGTGTATCACAATATGACTTTGATATTGATACAATTGGTAAGGAAGACTACGGCTTAGTTGAACTTCATCAACAAGCAATTCGTCATATTCTTGGCTAATTTACTACAATAAGCTTGTAGATATTTTATATTGCCCTGTAGATATTCCATCTACGGGGCTTTTTTGTTCTTGTTTGCGCTATTTTCAACACTTCTTCTGTCAATAGTTAAACAAGGTCGAGAATCAAACTAGCTAGAAACTAGAATGAGGAACATTGAACTTTTGATGCACTTGAATGCAAGATGAAATATTTCTAAAGCGACGATAAGCCAGAACAAGTAGATAATATGTATCAGCTGAGTATTTGTTAGCAGATTTGGTCGAGCCACTTTTGACACTAGTTGATAAAATGGATCTCCAAAAAATCTTTGTGGCGGTGAGAAGAGTGGAGCAAAAAGTTTCATTTTAGGTTCGATATTCATGTTCACATTATACAACACCCCTAAAGTTAAGAGCAAGATTATGCATGGAGTTATTTTTAGCGCAATCATAGAAAGTGAAAATAAATAAAATGTAGTTGAAAATATCATAATAACTGAAATATTCGTAAATGCCTGCGATTTTATTTTAAATAAATATACTGAGTATGCAATAATAATTATACAAAAAATTAGCGTTTGAAATGTAGGCAAAGAGTTCCTGCTCATCCTAATAAACGGGATAATTGGCGAAAAAAATGGAGAATGCTCAGTTGTACTCATTTCATAAGGAGTACATAATGAATAAAGAAATTGAATGAAGTAGATATAAATTAAAGTAATGTTCAGATAGTATTTGCGTTTACTTATATTGTGCTTCAATTTCGAGTATTTGGTTGGAATTCTAGGCATTAGTTTTTTGTCTGTGCTATACTTACACAATAAAAAGAATACAAGAGCCATTATAGCTAATACTATAATTCCTGGAAACCACATGAGAATTACAATAATTGCCAAAATAAAATCACCAAAAAGAGGAACAGAAAACATACAACACAATGATAATATTCTAATTAAAATAGATGCAACCCATAGACTTTTTTTATCTGTTTTTCGTATTACACATTGCGCATACAAAAAGAAGAAAACACAAAACACTACCAAAAGGATATCAAGTAGATAATCGTTTGGGCGATGAAGATAGATACATTTTAGTCCCATTAGCTGGGGATCGCGATCGCATACATCATGGCGATCATATGGATAGGTTTTTGGGTCTGGATCAAAAGAAATATGTAGAACAAGTCGCATAAATTGTGCAGAAAGCACAGTAAAATAAACGAGTATGAAAAAGATGTGTACGCAATATCCAGGTCTATAAATTTTGCGACCTTTGACTTTTTTTGCTTTTCTTGGTGCGTATTTTTTAGAAATCATTCCAAAATTTAATTCATGTTCAATTTTGGTCATATAATAATCACCCCGTTAACAATTCTTAGTAGTTTTTCAAAGGCAAATTTTGCTATAGCTGTTTTTTCAAGAAGAGTTACTAGTATATTTATGCCGAGTTTTAAAAAGTGGTTTTTCGTCTTAACCTCCATTTATTTAAGAAAAAAATCAAAAGAACTGTTATAGGTAATATTCCAATCAGTGGAGAAAAAATTACAATGAAAAAAATGGAGTCCATGATAAAGTTAATGAAGATGTAAATGGAAAACATACAGCATATCGACGATATCCTAATTAAAACCGAAGCGACCCATAGACTTTTTTTATCTGTTTTTCGTAATATAAATTGTGCATACAAAAAGAAGATTATACAAAATATTAGTAAATACAAATCAAGTCTATAATCATTTGGGCGATGATTATAGATACATTTTAGTCCCATTAGCTGGGGATCGCGATCGCATACATCATGGCGATCATATGGATAGGTTTTTGGGTCTGGATCAAATGAAATATGGAAAACAAGTCGTATGAATTGCGCAGAAAGCACAGTAAAATAAACGAGTATGAAAAAGATGTGTAGGTAATACTCGCCCACAGATACTTTACGAGTTTTGACTTTTACTTTTTTCGGTGCGTATTTTTCGGAAATTACCCCAAAATTTAATTCATGCTCGATTTTGGTCATATAATAATCACCCCGTTAGCAATCCTCAGTAATTTTTCAAAAGCAAATTTTGCTATAGCTATTTTTTCAAGAAGAGTTACTAGTATATTTATGCTGAGTTTTAAAAAGTGGTTTTTCGTCTTAACCTCCATTTATTTAAGAAAAAAATCAAAAGAACTGTTATAGGTAATATTCCAACTTTTGCAATAAAAATCTTTATAGGTAAAATAATAAAAAAAGAAATAATTAGACCAGCATTTATGTAGACAAAAGCAATTGTACGCATACAACACAATAACGATATTCTAATTAAAATAGATGCGACTCGTAAACTCTTTTTATCTGTTTTCCGTATTATAAACTGTGCATATAAAAAGAAGATTACGCAAAACACAAGCAAATACAGATCAAGTTTATAATCGTTTGGACGATGATAATAGATACATCGTGTCATCGTAAACGTTAGATGCGAATCACGATTACATACATCATGGCGATCATATGGATAGATTTTTGGGTCTGGGTCAAGAGAAATGTGGAAAACAAGTCGTATGAATTGCGCAGAAAGCACAGTAAAATAAACGAGTATGGAAAAGATGTGTAGGTAATACTCACCCACAGAGACTTTGCGACTTTTGCTTTTTACTTTTTTCGGTGCGTATTTTTTAGAAATTACCCCAAAATTTAATTCATGCTCGATTTTGGTCATATAATAATCACCCCGTTAACAATTCTTAGTAGTTTTTCAAAGGCAAATTTTGCTATAGCGATTTTTTCATCAGAAGTTGGTTTTATAGGGTAACTTTTGTATTCTTCAAATGCCTCCAAAATTCCAATATAAACTAAATCGTCTGTGAGTGAAGGATTTAGAGCATTCATAAATGTTAAATAAACATTTCCTTCCTTTTCAAATCTTTCTTTAATTGCATTATTCCATCTATATGAATTAGTTACGGTTGCATAATAAGAAATGACTATATCTGATAATGGAGCGTTAGTTCTCAAAGTCTCAGATACAATATTTATAGCATCAAAATCCTGTATCAAATCTTCAGCAGGAAATTCATATTCATTTCCTCCAAAATATGTTTCTGTAAACTGCTGCTCATTCATACTTTGGTCTTTTTCTTCTCTATTTACATAATCTAGTGCAAATGTCGTCAAATCTCCTGCCCATCCAGCAAAATCTTCTCGTGAAGGTATAGTAGAATCATCATGATATCGTATTTTACCAGTTCTTAGATATCCGCACATAGCTGCAAAAAGATGCGCAAAATCTAATGTTTTTCCAGAAGCTTTATCGTAGAATACTGGGGCATACATAGTTCCAGATTCAGTTTCTATTTGTTCTGCTTTTTGTGTAGCTATAGAGCCATCAAGCACTTTGGCATTGATTCTTTTAATAAATGCAGAATATTCCGTGCAAGATGTAAAAAGTAGTGCATACCATTCAAATCTACTATATACTGCACATCTAAAATATGTTGCAACTTCCAAATTAACTGCTTGTTGATTGTCTGGATGATCAAGGGTAGCTTCCCATTGTACGCTTTCTAGAAATCTCCAAGTGTCAGCATTATCTTTTTCTGCCGTATCCGCATATTCATACGATGGTGCAAGCCCATCACGCATGACATTTCTATCTACTTGAAACTCTGTAGAAAGCCCAGCGTCGATGGTTACTTCTTGTATTTGATCATAACTCCACGACTTGGGAAGTGCAAATCCTAGATTACCAGAATATCCAGTAGACATATCAGAAATAAAACTAGAATGCGCAAGATTTTCAGAAACAACTATATCACATGTATTTCTTGATGAGTAGATTCCAGGTGTAATATACAATCCTCCATCTAAAGTTCCTTGTTCTATTCCTGCATTTATACCCTTGAAAAAATCCACCGCCATTGTTTGTGCTTCATATTCCATTAAATCCAGATCCACCGCAAAATATACAACCGTACCAACAAGAAAACCAAGTTCGCCAGCTCTTCTACTCGCTTTTTCGCCTTGTTCAAATCCATTCTCGTAGGTCATATCTTGTTCCCTATGATTCCATTCCTGCATAATTGGAAATACGGACATTCCTGAAGATGTTATTAGCTTGAACTCATCTAGGGTCATCTGCTTATCAAGAAGAGTTGTTGCACCTTCTGTATTTGATAAATATCTTCCAACTGTTTTACATCCAAGTTCTTTAAGCTTGTTGATTTTATATTCGTCTAGTCTAACAGAAACATCACAAGCACCTGCCTCTCTATCGCTGTCCCCCGTAGAAATTAGAAGTGCCATCCATGTTTGATAATTTGCAGTTCCTGTTGTTGACAATTGGTAGAATTTCTGCAAGTCTTTAACATCTTCTAAATCTTCATCAGTGAAACTACCAGAATAAGTACATGGATACTCGTTAAAGGCAAGAGCTGCTTTGAATAAATGTACGAAATATTTACCAGTATCTTTTTCTCCAACACCAAAATTGGCTTGTTCTTTTAGCCTTGATTTCGTTCCATTTCCGATAAATCCAGTAGCTTCATCGTCACCAAAGTCTAGCTCAAATTGTAGCGCATATATTAGACCAGTTGAGACATTTCGTGAGTAAAATCCGTCAGTTGGAATAATATCAAATGAATCATGAGAAAAAACATATCTTCTATTTAAGTCTTGCTGAACTTGTTGCATATAAAGTTTTCCACCTTTAATAACTCTATACTGATCCATTGAAAACAGTCCTTTTGCGATTTTCAGGTTTACATAATCAAGCTCTCCGAGTCCTGCATCAGTAGTCATTGCAAGCACGCCTCCAAAAACATTTCTTGCAGCTATAGATTCCATAGTATAACTACCAGGATCATATCCCTTTGCCAGTAATGCTCCTTGAATAAGCAAGAATATGCGCTTTGCACTACCTCTAGCATTTTCAGTTGCTCCATTTATACCACTAAAAGATGCATTTAGACTGCCCAGTTTCTGCTCATAGTAACTTTGGGTGGTCGGACCGAAACTTTGCACTAGATAATCAATTCCTAGTTCATACTGAAGACCCTCTATTAGCCCGTAAATGGTTTTCCAACCAGTAACACCAGTAACTGGTATTTCATCAAATGACTCAATTGAACCGTATGTGTCGTTTAGATAAACTTGTACTGCCGCAACTGCAGAATCTGCTCTTACCAACCCCGAGCGATCTGGTGTTTTTGAGTCGTTTGCATTTTCTGGATCTACTTGCGGATCTTCACCGTTTTGGTCTATTTGTTGTTTTTGCGCATCTTGCTGAGCTTTCTGTTTTGCTTGTTCTTGCAATATCTTCTGCTTTTTTCCTCCTTGCTCTTCCTCTAGTTTCTCAAGGTGCTCTTTTGCGCATGCTTTATCAAACTCATATTCGCAAAAAGCATCAACATCTGAAATATGCAGAGGAGCATTTGGCTCAACATCTGGAGCAACCTCATATGAAGTAGTCTTGAAATTGGTAGCTACAGCAAGCGAGACACTTCCTGTATTAAATACTACAGAAACAAAAACGAACACGCAAACAACTGCACTCGCAATAATTACACTATAAGTTGGATACTTCCTAATACATCTCCTCTTTCACTATAACATTTAATGCAACTTCTTATCACTTCTCAGTTCGCCCTGCGTTCTTAAACCTTTGACTAGCTCATATGCCTCAACTACATCAGGTGTTGCAGATGCTGAAATAACTTCTTCTTCAACGAATTTCCAGTGCGGAGGATTTTCTGTTGCAAAACCATCTGCTAGTTTATGAGATAAGCACCATGCAGCCTGACGAGCCGCACCATCTGCAACATATTCACCAGCACTAGGTAATGTAATATCGCGCCCGAACACCGCAGGAGCAATTTGACGCACAGCAGGAGATTTCATAGAGCCTCCGATTATGTAGATCTTCTCAATATTGACACCAAGTTTACCCATTTCAACTAGTCCATCATTTAGTCCAAGCAGCATGCCTTCAACAAATGCACGCGCAATGTTTGGCTGAGTAGAATTTTCAAGTGTTAAACCAAATAGTGATGCATTCGCAGTTGGGCGATTGGGCATTCTCTCGCCTTCAAAATATGGAACTAGTGTAATACCACCTGCTCCAGGTTTAGACTCAAGTGCAAGCTCGGAAAAGCGGTCATAATCAACATCTAAAATTGCTTTACCAGCATCTATATCACGTGATGCATTTAGAGTACATGCAAGTGGTAGATAGTTTCCTGTGCAGTCTGCAAAACCATTTATCGCACCTGTTTCATCAATAGTTGGGGTTGACGAAACCGCAGCTACAACTCCAGAAGTTCCTAGTGATATACTCACTTCTCCTGTTTTTAACCCAAGACCTAATGCAGCTGCAGCATTATCCCCACCACCAGGTCCAATTATGAACTTTTCTGCCTCATAATATTCAGTTGGTTGTAAAACTCTAGGCAAAATCACATTCTTGGACAACTCTTTTGCTACATTTTCACCAAGTGGACGAAATGCCAATTCTAGTAAATCACGACGATATGCACCTTTTCCATTATCGGCAGTTGCATCAAAATAACCAGTTCCAGATGCATCAGAGCGGTCAGTAAATAGTTCTTTTAGGTCTGGATTTAGCCCTTGTGATTTTGGTCCATATCCTGCAATACGCCATGATAACCAGTCATGTGGAAGGCAAATTGCTGCAATTTTACGTGCATTTTCAGGCTCTTCAGCTGCAACCCAGCGAATTTTGGTGATCGTTATAGAGGCAACTAATGCAGAGCCAACTGCTTCAGCCCAAGCACTTCTACCTATTTCTGAAATATGTTTTCCATCTTGATGGGCAACAGGAGATTTAACAACGGTTAATGCGCCCAGTTCAGAGGTTAAGTCACATGCAGCAACAGCAGAACGTGTATCATTCCAGAGCAGTGCTGGTCTAATTATTTCGCCATCTTCATCTAATAGCACCATACCATGTTGTTGTCCACCAACTGCAATAGCTGAAATGTCGTTAATACCACCAGCATTTTTAGTAGCTTCATTAAAAGCATCCCACCAATTGTCAGGATGGCATTCGGTTCCGTCTAAATGATTTGCCGAGCCAGAGCGCAAAAGCTCACCAGTTTCGTAATCGCGAACCACAATTTTACAAGATTGAGTCGAAGTGTCAACTCCAGCAATAAAAAGTTTTTCCATACATGTATTATACCATAAAATTATATTAAAGTCTTGTTTGAGAGTGTGAAAAGTATATTATTTCTGCTTGTTTTTATAAAGTTCATGCTATAATGTATATATGCAGGAAATTCAATTGCAAGATTACTTTAAGCAGTCGTACCCAAAAGTTAAGTATTTTCATGATGTTTTAAGGAAAGAGGGCGACCTGAGGGGGTTAATCGGGCCGCGAGAAGTTCCTCGATTGTGGACACGGCATATTCTGAATTCTGCTATTCTTCAGAATTTTATTACTACTGATAAAAAAGGACGAGAAAAAGCAACAATTGTTGATATTGGTTCTGGTGCAGGTTTTCCAGGAGTTGTTTTGGCGTGCATTTTTCCTGAAGTGGATATATATTTAGTTGATTCTATGCAGCGCAGAACTGATTGGTTGCTGTATATAAAAAAGTTGCTTGCATTGGAAAATGTTGAAGTTATAAGAGGTCGTGCAGAAAATATTCAAAAATCTGGATTGATTCCACCAGCAGATTATGTTACTGCGCGTGCGGTTGCAAACTTGAAAAAGCTTCTACCTTTGACTATGCCGTTTTTAAAATCTGGTGGAGAGTTGCTTGCATTAAAAGGTGATGCTGTAGAAAATGAGGTAGAAGAAGCTATGGACATAATTAAGAAGTATTCAAATTCTAGTCCAGAAATATTTGAAGGTTCAAGTATTTTAGAAGTTGAAACGACAAAAGTGTTGAAATTGACCAAGAAATAGGAGAAGAAAAGAGTAGATGTTTAAGAGAACAGATAATCCAGGCGATGTTGATACTTCGGGCATGACCCAGTACGAAAAAGCAGTATCAAACAACTGGTATATATATGCTGCAGATCCGAGTTTAGGTAAACGAATTGGTGAAGTTTTGCATGCACTAGATGAGTTAAATGACTTGTCAAAGCAAGCAGATGATGACTTAGCGTTCAATAAACTGCGAGAATTAGTGCCAGGCATTGACAAAACTTGTAGTATAGTTTTCCCCATAAAGATTGAGTACCCTGAGCAGTTTGAGGTGGGCGCGAGTACATTTATCAACAACAATTTTGAAAACTGCTCAAGTGGATACATCAAGATCGGAAAAAACTGTTTTATAGGACCACATGCAAGATTCTACACCCCAAATCATCATCCGCATGATGTAAACTTGCGAAGGGAGGGATGGCAGTATGATGCACCAATTACAATTGGAGATGATGTATGGTTCGGAGGTAGTGTAGTAGTTTGTCCAGGTGTTACAATGGGTAGCAATGTCGTTGTTGCAGCTGGTGCGGTTGTCACAAAAGATGTGCCCGATGGTGTGCTTGTTGCTGGAAATCCTGCTAGAATAGTGAAGACTCTGCTCAAAATTTAGCAACTACGTTATTTTAAGCAACTAGCAAGTAACACAAAACATGTTATAACTATATTTTATACTTGAGATGATGTGGCTTCACAAGCGCTGTAATGTTGTTGTAACTGTGCTATAATATGAGCATGGTGGAAAATCTTGTAATACCTGATCCAGAGGAGAAATACCCTGTAGAAACTGCGTGGCAGATGACCTATATACGGCCTACATTAACTCGCTCAAATATTATTGTTGGTGATTATTCATATTTTGCTGATGCAGATTTTGATAGCCATGTTACTCATCACTATGACTTTTTGGGCGACAAACTGGTTATTGGCAAGTTCTGCCAAATTGCAAAAGGCGTGGAATTTATTATGAACGGCGCAAATCATCAGATGAATTGTGTATCTACTTATCCATTTTACATTTTCGGGTGGAATACTAATCCGCCAGAACTTTCTGATCTTCCGATTAAGGGCGATACAGTTGTCCAAAATGATGTCTGGATTGGTCAAAATAGTACAATTTTACCAGGCTGTAATATTGCAGATGGCGCAATTGTTGGTGCAAATTCCACAGTTGCAAGCGATGTTGAACCTTATACAATTGTTGCTGGAAATCCTGCTAAGTTTGTTCGCAGGCGCTTTGACAATGAATTGACTGCACTACTTTTGGAGCTGAAGTGGTGGGATTTACCATATAAAAAAGTAGCTGAAATTTTACCACTCCTTAATAATAGCAAATATAGTGATTTAGAATATGAAAAACAAGAGATACAAAAACTAGTAGAGCAATTAAGAAATACATAGCAATGCAAGTAAAATTATACGGTATATATGCGCCCTGAAGCAAAATGTCATACCCCCTGTGATATAATATTTTATGCTAGATTTATGGTATAATATAATTTGTATTGTTGCAAGTTATGCGATAAGTCTTTTGGGTCTGACGGTTTATGCAATAGCATGTATAAAATGTTGGCTCATGTGGAAGTAGTTAGTAGTTAGATAGGAGAATATACGATGAGCAAGAGTTCAGTAGAAGGTGTTACTACATCTGAGGATGAGAAGCGCGGTTATTATAAGATCGGGTGGTTAGAGCGTATTGCGTTTGGTAGCGGTGATATGGCTCAGAACTTCATATATCAAACAGTGACAACTTACTTGTTGTTTTTCTATACCAACGTGTATGGTTTGAATCCTGCAATTGCAGCAACTATGTTTCTTGTTGTCCGTATTATTGATGCTGTGTGGGATCCGGTTGTTGGTGCACTAATCGACAGGATTACTCTGCCGTTTGGTAAATACAGAGGCTGGATGGCTTTAATGGGCGCTCCACTGGCGATTTTGATGGTGCTGTGCTTCGTGGTTCCTCCTTTGGCAGAAACTGGTAAAGTTGTCTATGCTGCTGTTACGTATGTTGCTCTTTCAATGGTTTATACGACAATTAACGTTCCATTTGGTGCACTTAATGCTGCATTAACAAGAGATCCTCAAGAAACCACAGTTCTTACATCAGTACGCATGTGGTTGGTGAATGTGGCGCAAGTTGCAATTACTTATGGAATTCCTACAATTGTGCTTGCATTATCAGCAACTCATACAAATAACAGACACTCGGATAAGAGTGCATGGTTGACGACTATCATTATCTACGCTGTTGTTGGCTTAATCGCACTGTTCTTCTCATTTGCTAAGACAAAAGAACGCATTGTAATTTCCAAAAAGGACTCGGCAAATGTAAAAGTTACTGATTTATTCGCTGAAGTTGCACGAAACAAGCACCTTCGAATTGTCAGTTTCATGTTTATCTGCGCATTTGGAATTATGGCAATTACTAACTCATCAGCAGCATATTTCGTAACCTACAATATGGGCGATAAATCAGGTAGTCTAATCGGTGCATATAATGTTATTTCTGCAATTCCCGCGCTAGTTATTCTTCCGTTCATGCCAAAACTTCGTGCATTATTGGGCAAACGCAATTTATTGTTCGCATCTATTGTAGTATCAGTTATTGGATTTATTGGACTGTTTTTCATCAATCCAAGTTATCATTTAGCGATTTTTATATTCCAGTTCATAAGATCTACTGGTTTTGGCATAGTTGGGGCATTCATCTGGTCACTAATACCTGAAGCAATTGCTTATGGCGAGTGGTTAACAGGGAAAAGAATTGCTGGTATTGCAAACGCACTAATCGGTTTCTTCTTCAAGTTCGGTCTTGCACTTGGTGGTTTTGTACCTGGTTTTGTGTTGCAAATTACTGGTTTTTCTGCTGATGCGACCACTCAAAGTAGTTCTGCACTATTTGGTATTCGTATATTGTTAGCAGGTATTCCAGCATTACTTTGCGGTGTGCTTGCATTTATTGTTTCTCGTTATACGTTGACTGATGAAGATTTGGAGACGTACAACAGTGAAATTGAAGCACGTAGACAAGCTGCGGCAAATGAAAATAGTGAAGATAGTAAGTAAAAGTTGGGAGTGATTATGACAAAAATACAAAATCCTGTTTTACCTGGTTTTAATGCAGATCCGAGTTTTGTGCGAGGATTAGACGAATTAGGAAATACCGTGTACTATATTGCAAACTCAACTTTTGAGTGGTTTCCAGGTGTTCAGATTCACCGTTCCTATGATTTAGCTAACTGGGAACTAGTCGCTCGCCCGCTGGACTCTGTTGAATTGCTTGACATGAAAGGAGATCCAGATTCTGGTGGAATTTGGGCACCTGATTTGAGCTATGCTGATGGGCTCTGGTGGTTGGTCTACACAGATGTCAAGGTTACTGAAGGCACTTACAAGGACTGCGCGAACTATTTAACGACCGCTCCGAGTATTTTTGGTCCTTGGTCAAAGCCCATTCATCTTACAAATTCTGGTTTCGACGCATCGCTATTTCATGATACTGATGGTCGCAAATATCTAGTCAATATGTACTGGGATCCACGTGAATTCAAGCACCCGTTTGCTGGTATTGAGCTGACTGAATATTCGCATGAACAACGCACTTTGCTGCCTAAAACTAGTCGTATTATCCATCAAGGGACGAACGTTAAACTAGTTGAAGGTCCACATTTGTACAAGTTGAATACTCCAAAAGGTGAATTCTACTATTTGTTTGCAGCACAAGGCGGAACAACTTATACGCATCAAGAAATTGTCGCTAGAAGTAAAACTCTTGATGGGCAATTCGTGACTCAACCAAGGTCTTTTGAAGGTGAACCGTTCTTGACCGCATATCAGTCTCCATTTACCAAACTTCAGAAAACTGGACATGGTGCATTAGTTGAGGTTGGAGGAGTTATTACGAATGATGTTACAAAAAATCAATGGTATTTTGCACATCTAGCATCTCGTCCGTTAACTAATCCAGAATCAAGTCAAATTGATCCTCGCGGATACTGTCCTCTTGGGCGTGAAACTGCAATTGAAAAGGTTGAGTGGAATAAAGACGGTTGGCCATATATTGTGGGCGGAAAGCAAGGTCAAGCAGAATTTGATGCACCTGATTTGGTGCAACCAGAAGAGATTCCATCGCATCACCAAGGGGTTCGTGATAACTACAAGTTGCCATTGGATTTCCAGACGCTGAGAATTCCATTTACTGATAACATCGGGAAATATCAGGTGGCTGAGCATGTTGAAGGTAAGTATAAAAATGGACAATCTGATGAGTGGAATTCATTTGGGCAGTTGACACTTTATGGTCATGAATCGCTTTCTTCGCTGTTTACGCAGGCACATGTTGCTCGCCGTTGGCAGTCTTTAGAGTTCACTTCTGAGGTGTTCGTTAATTTCTGCCCATCTACTTATCAACAAAATGCTGGACTTACAGCATATTATAACACTAGACATTGGACTTTCTTGAACATTACGAATAGTGGTTCAGGGCTTCCACATAATATACCAGACGTTGACTATATCGGCGCGGAGACCAATAAGCGTGTACTAGAAATTGTACAAGTTGATAGAGGAGTTTCTTCACACATTCTGGGGGCTACTGGTTCTCAGGTTCTGATTCCAGAATCTATAGAATATGTGGGGCTAAAGTTGGTGGTCAGTAAAAATAAGTATCACTATGAATACACCTTTGATTCATCTGATTCTAGTGCTATTGTTTGGCACAAAGTTGGTCCTGAGTTTAGTACATTTGGTTTATCTGATGATTACACGCTAGAAACATACGGTGGTTTCTTTACTGGTGCATTCGTTGGATTAGCAGCAGTTGACGGAACTGGACAAGGAATTTCGGCTAAGTTTGAAAGGTTCAAGTATATTGAAAAGTAGCTAGTATTCTGGGTACAATTCTCTACTAGATTTTCCAGCTCTCCTCTTAGGAGTTGAAGTTAAGTCTGTGGATTGTGCATTGCGCAAATCAGATTAACAGATATTGGTGTGAGTACAGATCGTTACTGAACAATAGGCGTAAGTTTTGCAACTACTCGCGGTGTTAGGTTTTGCACGCAGTTTGACCCAGTGGACGTTGCAACGTTCTTATAAAAAGGAGTAGAAATACCGAGATCTAGGGAAACTCGTATGCTCCGCTAACTTCTACTACATTATGAAACATAAGCTCCACGAACATGTCTTTTGATAGCGCTTTGATCAGTATTTGTTTACTGTATGAATTTTAGTTTTCGTTTCAGTATGATCATCTTTTCAGTCAAAAGTGCTTAGAATCAAGTGATTGTTCACTGCTCTTATCTATTACCAACGTATTATTAACTTCAACAGATGGTGTATTTGTAGCATTTTCAAATTTAACAATGTTTGGAGCAAATACAACGGCAAAAGCTATTCCTATATCTAAAATACTCTTAGATAATTTCTTCAAGTTCATGAAATTTCCTTTTAGTTAATTTAATTACTTACGCAAACTATGTATAACACACTTCTGCAACTATATTAAGTATTGTGCATTTTAATCCAAACTACAACACCTTCCATTTATCATCAACTCCTCTTCAGTACAAGTTTTCTTTTATTCAGGGGATGTACATACAAAAACTTCTTCTTGAGCAAATCCAGGTGGTTTTATAACCTATACCTTCATTAAGGCTATTTATAAGCACGTGGTTTGATTTAAGGTGCTTATGTGTGTTATATACACATGTACT
>JAIRWY010000093.1 GCA_031268675.1 Candidatus Ancillula glyptotermitis
AAGTATTTACGCCCAGCCTAAATATCATTAGACCGCAGCAAGCGAAGTTATTTATATTTTAGTAAGTTTTACCAGAATCTTCATATCGCGATAGCCAGGTTTACTCAAGTGTACTTCTGCCTGATAGTTCCCAGTAGTGCCGAAAATAAAGGTACCATACTCTGAATCTTGCGGCTTTAGATCCTTGAACCACTGAATTCTTCTAGTAAATCCAAGATCTGCATTTGGAAGTCCCATAATGTGGTAGCGATTAGCACTCTGACTGACGCGTAGAGATAAAATCTCAAGTTCAAAATTACGAAGAGGTTCTGCATAATCTACAATTTTAGAATCTGATGTAAATGTCGCAGAAGTATAATTTTCATGCCCAAGTGTCACACGGAAGCTCAAATTCTGCCCAAGGTCTGCCTCAGTTGGTATATATTCTAGTTCATTTGAAACAACTCTTGAGTTAATCATCCACTCGACTTTTTCAACCTCAGTATTATTGAGCAAATCTCCCATCCTGACTGGCTCAAAACAACGAACTTTTCCAACTAGTTTTGGCTTTGTAATTGGTAATTTTCCTGCTTGAACCACCTCTGAAAGCAATGTCAACTGTGTGTTATCATACCCTGGTCTTGACAAATCTAACAGCAAAAGCAGGCGGTGGTTAATCAGCTGTGGAGTAATTTCAAACACCAAGTCTGACGAATTCAAATCTACACCTGAACTATGCCTAGCGCGTGCAAGCACTTCTTTAGAGTTGTCATCTATAAACTCAAAACCCTCAATTGTCCATGCATTTGGAATATCAGCAACACTGAACTGAGAATAAACTTCTGGACTTCCTATAAAACGCAATGTATTATCCGCCTCTCCCCCAGTTTGCACAATATCTGTAGGTTCAGATATACCTGTAGATGATGACCAACCATCTCTTCTTAAGGTGATTTCCAACTGCACTTTTTTGCCAACTGCAACTGGTGTAAGTGTAATTTCTGGTTCAGTTCCAAGTGAGCAATCTTCTGTATCTTCTACATGCCAACAAAAGGCTTCATCAAATACATCCCCGTCTGTGTAGACATTGTCTGCCCAAAGTGCTGTACTTAATTTTAGGTCACCACTATATGCAATAACAGGCGTAAAACTTGGTGCATCATGTAGTTCAATAGTATCAGAAGAGGCAGTATTTTCAGCATTCTGATGTCCAGGCTTGCTCAATATTACACTAACTGTTACATTTTCTCCAACACATGCAGCACCAAGCTCAAAGACTGCAAAAGTAGAATTTTCAGGTGAACTACAGCCCTCTTGCTGAGAACTCCACTGGAAACTTGCCGTCCAACCAGTAGTTGTAAAATCTGGTAGTCCTTCAACGCCCAAGATTTCTCCAACCTTAGTAGTTCCTATAATTCTTGGTGTAAATTCCACAGGTTCTCCCGTTTGAACAACTGCATCCGAAGTCAAAGTTTGCAAGGTTGTTGTCCAACCAGACGCAGAAATTGAAGCAATAAGTGTTATATTCATCCCTAAATCTTGTGCATCTGGCAAATATACAGAATCATTACTTTTTCCATTCATCCAGTTATAATCAACACTCCAATTACCTTCTGGTAAACCGCACAGTGCAATTATTTGAGATACTTTTGGTTGCTCGCTGTCCGTACAGATGCTTAGTCCTTGAGTAGGGATTACAGCTGATAGAATATTAACTCTAGCACTATTTTTTGTAACTGTATCATAACCATCATGCTCCGCCATAACCTTGACATAAAGTTGTCTAGTATTAAATTCTGGCATAACAACTACTACGGAATCAGTTCCAACAACCTCATTTGTAATATTATCAGCATCTGTTAAAATCCACTCGTAATTATAGACAAAGTCACCGTTATCTGGTAATCCATCAATTTCAAGTGTATCTAAAACATGACAACCCTTCAAAGTTTCATTCATATCACAGTGGTTTCCAGTAATTTCAGGCGCAAAATTATCATACATTGATGAACTCGCAACTGAATTTGTCAAAGCAGACAGTTGTAAAGAATTCGTATATCCATCTTTACTTAAAATTACTTCCACCTGCATTTTTGCATCAGCATCATCGGGAACAAGAGTATATGTGAGACTTGTAGATTCTTGAGCGATTGTGAAACTTCCACCAGAATCCAGTGTTCGCATCCACTTGATCGATTCAACATTCCAGTTATCAAGTAGTCCCGAAACCTCAAGCATATTACCAACTTGAAGAATACCCATAATTTGCGGATTCCAATCATGCGGGCTCGCTAAAATCACAACACCTGTATTCTCCAACTGCTTTGATGGTTCGCATTCATAAGCATCTGGACATGCAGTATTGCGAACAGTTGCATATAAAGTAGAACCAACATCATCTGCGCTCACGCGGTATATTGCACCTTCAAAAATTGGTGTTGTAGAATTACTACTTCTATACCAATCAACTTGGTAATTCGTACCAGAAGTTTGTGGAATTCCAACAACCTCAATTATATCATCAGTTGACAATGTACTACAATCATTTAAGCCTACACATTGGTAACCACCAGTTATTTCTACACTACCTCTAAGTATTTCAACAGGAGAAGTCTCAGCAACAACATCATCATAACCATGAGCTGACGCAGTAACTCGCGCTTTGAGTTGTTTATGAACCATACTAGCATTTATGACAAAATTTGCATTTGCTTGTGGCTGAAGTACACCGTCTAAAAACCACTCATATTTGGTAACCTGCCAGCCAGGATTAGTCTGGTTATTCGGCAGGTTTATAAGACCAACAGTTGCGCCAACTTTAGGCTGAGCAGTATCAATACTTGGTGTAAATGACAGTTCATTTCCACTAATTGGTCCCACTTTTCCTAGTTCTAGAATTGAATCTGCATATCCATAATTATGCACAAAAATCTGAGCATCAATATATGAGCCCAAGTCTGAATCCAACACCTCATAGCTACTGGTAGTATTATCAGCAATTTGGACTAAATCGCGATTCCAGATATATTCAACAGTAGTTTGTTTATTTTCATATTCAGGGCTAAAATCAGCAGTTAAAAATTCACCAACCTTTGGAACACCATCAATACGCCCTGAATATACCAGTGGCTCACCTTCAGCAACTTCCTCATTATCGCAATTGATGACTTTTTGAGCTGTAGTATATCCTGGTTTACTAGCAATTACAGACGCGCAGATTGCATGCTCAAAATCAGAATCTGCTTCAGACTTGGACTCCAGAGCATAATTATCTTCAGTTTTATCTGCAACTACTTCGCCGTCCTTAGTCCAAACATATGCAATTTCAAATCCTAGTGCAGAATCTGGCTGTCCTTCAATTCGCAAGGTATTACCAACTTGGTGCTTACCTGTAATATATGGTGTAAAACTAACAGCAGGATGTATTTGTACTGCTTCAGCAATCTGAATAACCGAAGTCTCAAAACCACTGCGAGTGCTAGTTATACGTAAAATCAAGTATTTTCCAACATCTGTGGATTTAATAGTGTAGTTTTGAGTAGTAGAAACAGGGTTATCCAGTGGCGTTGAAGTGGTTGGAATACTGTCAACAACATACCATCTATAAGCAAGGCTCCAGAAACTCAGCGGATCTGGAATATTAGTAACTCCAACTACCGAATCAGTAATAATTTCAGCAGTAAAATGTGGTTCAAACTGAATAGGATTGCCAAGTGTAACAACATCTGAAGAGTTAGAATTAAGCTGCAAAGTGCTATATCCAGACCTAGAAAGGACAACCGTCGCATATACAACTGCATTCAAATCTGCAGCAGTTAGTTGGTACAACTTCAAATTGGCTGCACTAGAAATCTCGGTGATAACTCCTGAAGTTGCTTTACGATACCACTTTATGGACGAGCTACAATAAGTACTAGATGGTACATTGTCTAGTATTAAGTAGTCATCAACTTTTGAAATACCGCTTAAAATAGGAGCAGTTGCAATTAATTCACCAGGTGCAATCTCTCCTGAAACTGCTGATATTAAGGTTGCATCGTCATATCCATCTTTTTGGTATACAAGTTTTACTAGTAGATGTTTTCCAACATCATTGGGTTGAATAATATAACCACCGAACTGCTCGTTGATGAAGATTGGATCAATTGCATTATCTGAATAATACCACTTCTGACTCAGGAAGTTCCAGTTTGCCAGTGTATTCTGCACCTGCAACTGAGAACCAACGCGCAGTTGACCCACCAGAATAGGTGCACTTGGTGTAATTGAGTTCTTGCTGATTTGAACAGATGGGGTCTCAATCTGCACAGGATAATAACCTGGTGAAGATACAGCAACTCTAGCATAAATCTGCTCTCTAACATCGCCTGCCTGGACTTGATAAGTGTCAGAAGTTGAAATTGCATCATCTACACCATTTCTGTACCAGGAAATCTCAGAAGTATATGCTAAATCGCCAAGCAAACCAGTAATATGCAAAATCTCGTCAGTTTTGGGAATTCCCACAATAGAAGGTACAAAATCTGGTATCTGACCCTGCAAAACAGTCACTGCAATACTTTGAGATGAAGAATTTTGATAACCAGCTTGTGATAATTCAACCACTGCCCAGATCTGCACACCAACCAGATCTGCATTTACTTGCAGAGTTGAACCAGTTCCAACCTCTCTCGCATCTGTCATCCAACTAACTGCATTTATCTGCCAGTTATTGGGCAAATTTGCCAGCCCAAGCACTTGACCAACTTCTGGTGTTCCAACAATTTCTGGCGTGAATACAATTGGTGAACCAGCAGTAACCTCAGTAGCCGTTATAACCGAACCAGAAGATTCATCAAAACCTTCTTGAGTACCTCTTGCATCTAGCTCTATTTGGCAGCCCAACCAAGCACTAGTTAAATAGAGCACTGGCGAAACAGAATCTTGAGATAGTGTAGTTTTACTTGCATTCTTCATACAAGTAAATAAGAAGTTGAAGTTACTCCAACCAGTTTGTCCAATCGGAACTCCAGCTGCAGATAATGTGCTACCAACTCTGGTATTGCCTGCAATACTTGGTGCAAAGTTTAATGCTTCACTTGTACGCACGCGAACAGGTATAGTGCTGACTGTGGAATTTTGGTGTCCAATTTTACTAAAATCAGCACTAAATCGCAAGTACATGCCAATCCATGCTGTTGGAGGAACAATATGAGAAGAGGCCGTTGTGCAGTTAGTTTGTGTATCTACAGTTGTCCAATTATCATCACTTGTCGCATCTTGCGCTATTTGAAACTGGCAATTGCTTATATTCCAGTTGAGAGAAATATCTGGAAGACCAATTACTTGAGCCTGATTTAACGCCGAAACCTCATTTTCAGTAGCACATCCATTGCTTGAACATATCAACGGCGTATCACCAGAATATGTATCACCTAGCTCAATTGGACTTGCTGAAGTCTTGAAATTTTGAGCATCCAAATAATGCTGATGTGTATATTTTGCAACTAGTAGTAAATATACTTGATCTGAGTGTGCAGGAAATGCTATATCCTTCAACTCAAAAGCAACATTTGAAGTGCAATCAATGTCTTCTATCTCTTTACCTTGTTGCTCAGTTGGAACAGTTGTAATACTGGGATCATTTACAATATACGCTTTGCATTCACCAGCAACTTTTTGCCACTGATTAGGCGGCATATTGTGAATTGTAATTATATCACCGAACTTAAGAACACCTAAAACTTGTGGAGTATAAGGCGTTGGATCACCTTTTTGTACAGCGTCTGTCACAACTGTAAACACTTGATTTTCATAACCAGCGTGGCTAATAGTAACAACTACTCGGATAAACGAAGAGGGCTGTGTTGACTCATCTTCAGGTTTTACCGTGTAATATTTGAAAATTTCACCTGAATTTGGACCACTTGCATCAAGATCTGTCCAGTTTAAGGTGTCGTCTTTGCTATTTGGCTTACTCGCTACTTGTGTTTTTTGCCATGTCTGAGTAGTAACTGACCACCCATTGGGCAGTTGATTTTCATTCAGAATCAGTGTTTTATCAACTTTAGCAGTATTATAACCACTAGTAAAAGTTAGTGTACAAGCAGCAGCTACTCCAGTAGTAGGACAAACGAACACTCCAAGATCTGGAGTTATACTGAAAGTTGCAGTTGGCGAATAATATGCATCAACCTCAGAAGTGTTGCTTCGTCTAATTGTGATATTTATCTCAGTTGCTGTATTTGCAAGGTCCGCCGAGATTTGGTAAGTAAGACAGTCCTGAGTAATACCAGCAACTTGGCAAACAGCTGTCCAATTGGGCTCGTTGGTTATATTTGGAAGCCCCAATTTACCTGTCCAGTTCAGTAAATCCTCCACGCGGTAATTGCGTCCACTTTGAACAGTTGGACTTAACACAAGATTTGCATTATCAAGTGCTTGCTCATTAGAAGTTGCAGAATATGGACCTACACCTTTGTCTACTTGATGAGGCAATGAGTAGAGCACATTATCATAATAGCCGTCCTTATTACAGGTGACTTGCAATCTCAAGAATCTTTGATAATCAGCAACTACTGGTATATAGTCATTGTGAGTTGCTGAATCTATTTGAGCCCCATTATTTTGCACATCATTTGAACTATACCACTGGAAACCACCACAAGCCCAGCCCTGATATTTCAAGTTCTGTGTGCTAACTGTGACAGTATATGAGGCGTTTTGGTCAACTCGCATTTGACTAACACCTGTTATATTGACTGCTGATGAAATATCTAGTGTACCCTTTTCTATTGTGTAGCATATCATAAATGCTGCAGATGTATATGCACCAATATTACCTTGTGCATCCTTATAGTTGTAGTCAATTTGCAGGCACAAGTTATTTCCATACACATTTTGGGCAGTTGTAGGATGTCCGCCACTCCTATTTGTTAAATTACTTGCTTCAACCTTGCTCGGCGCAGTATAGGAACTAGAATTAGCATTAGATGAAGAAATTTTCCACTCGCCGTTTATCCACCAAGAAAAGTTCTGGTACCAGCCTTCTCCAGATTCTACCACACGGCAGGTGATGTCCGCACATGATGTGTTTGACACAGATATAGTATCACCAACATATGCAGTATTATCGCTTGGAGTACAATCAGCACCAGAAACTCCAGGCGTTGTACTTTGGTTGCAGATTTCAGTAACTGGCGCGGTATTGGGGTTATTTACAGTTGCGTTTAACTGCGCTGGACCTAGTGAAGCATGCACATTGGCAGTCAGCGTTACTACGGAGTTGGTAGAAAAATCATTAGAATTATCGCTGTATGGATCGATACAGTAATCAGTATAATCTGGTATAGGATCATAAACATCCCCATTGTGCGAGATTTCACAAAAGGCAAGTAATATCTGAATTGGATTCATTTCTACTGGCGGAATTGTGAACAAAGGAGAAGGCTCGGGATCTAGTTGATAGTAATACGAATTCTTCAAATTATAAATACCTACTTGTGAAGACAAAAATGTTGATTGATCTACCTGTCCGTGAGTAACGATTCCGCCATAAATATTTTCATACTGGGTTTTAGAAGAATCATAACTATTAAAATCATTTATATTCACTCTCTTATTAACTGAAAAAGTAGGCAAACTTTGGTAACTACACCCATAATAACCCCAACCTTGGCATTGTCTTGCGCCTGATTGATTTTCAAAATAAGAAAATTGTACTGTATCAACTTGCCACATTTTCTCAAAGAGTGAGTAGTTATGATTTGCTGTACATTCAATTTCGTGATCGTAATTTTCGGCACTAGTTTTATAAAACCCATTTGAATCAATTACTAAATTAGATTTAGTATAAGTATCTACGCATCTAAATTTATTAGGATCAACAGTTAAAGTATCTCCAACACTAATATCGCTTGCCCAATTATTTCTGGAATTATTAATATTTGAATCTGGCTCTTTTATATAATGTAAATCCACGGTTTTGCTAAATGAGATTGTTTTAGAAAAATCATCAATTTTTGTCATCATTCTACCAGTTTCCCATTGATTGCGCAAATTAGTTGCAATTTTTTCAGGATTTGATTGGAGATTATAATAGCTAAAATCATTTATTGGCAAGTTAATAAGTTGATTTGCAGCATCAGACAACAATCCATCGAGTACTCCTTTAGTGTGTGCATAACGATAACATTCATAAGTGCCAGGGAGACAATACTTTATATTTAATAACTGAAAATATTCAAAAACTTGAGAAGGCGATCCTGATAAATACATATTTACATACGGCTGATCTAGCGATCCACTAGTTCCAGTTGTGAAATTCCCCCATGCATCATCATATTTTCCGCTTAAATCTACAACTTGCGTTAAAAATGCACCATTAAAAGTATTTGGACCATCGATAGTTTTACTAAAAGTTGATGTACCATTAAACGAAGCTTTTACACTATCACTGGTATTGTACTCAACATTTGTAGAAGCAACACATTCCATTAACCCAGAAAGAACTTTATCATCGTTATACTCATAGTACCACAAGTTTACACGAAAATTTTGACTTGAGTTATTGATTATTACGTCAACATCAAACGAGTGCTGTTGATCTTCATATGTATAACCATTATAGTCACGATTTCGAAACGATACTGCATTCGTAGGAACAGAAGGACAGTTCTTTTTGCTGAGCGTATCTGCCCCCGATGCAGTTACAACTACACCGCTTGCACTTGAAGTTAAACCCCATGCGGTTGCCATAATTGCACCAGAAACTGCAAAAAAGAGCAAAAGGGCAAATGGAAAACCTCTATAAAACTTGTACCTTGGTTTAAGTTCTTGCATTATGCCTCCTCCTTTGATATTTATCTACTTTTCGCTTTGTCAAAATTCCAGAAGCGGAAAATGCAAGCACAATAATTAGAAAAATAGTAGAATTTACTCCAGTTGGCGAAATTGAACTAGCAGAATTATCCACATATTCTTCAGGAACATCTGGCGCAATTTCAGGTTGCAGAACTTGTACTTGTATCGTTTTTGCGTCAGAACCGAGTGAATTAGCGGCAACAACTTCCACATCGTAATTTCTAGGCGTTGCTTTTACTCGACCTGAAAGCTTGTGCACACCCTCAACCTCAGTAAGTTTTAGCCCATCTGGCAAACCACTAACAGTAACTTGTGCTGCAGGAACACCAGATATTTCAAGCGGAATTTCTTGGTAGAAATACTGTATAACTTGCGCAGATTCAATTGCGGTAATTTTTGGCGCAGATCCATTAACTTGTAAAGCAACATCTTGATATGCGAACGAGTTTGGCGCATTGCTAATCTCAATTTTGAAATTATATTCACCAAGTTTATCAATCGGAACTCCAGAAAGTACCCATTTTTGCTCACCTCTTGTATTATTTGTATGCATTTGATTAACACTTGTAGTCATTTGACTAACACCTGTATGTATTTGATACTCATCTGTTACCAATTTGAGTTCAAGACCTTCTGGTAAATTACCTTGAACAACTTTAACCTGCCCAAGTGGAGATCCAGTTGCTTTTAGATCAACTTCAAAGAACTTGCCACTATCAATAGAATAATTTTCATCAAGATGTGTTTTAGCAAGAGTTGGTGTAACAGTAATTGTGAACTGCTTTGAAATAGTTTCAGCGCCTAAACTAGCCTCAAGTGTAAATGCGTATACCCCCAAAGTAGTTGGCGTTCCAGTGATTTTTACGCCTACCTCATCGCGAACAATTTCAAGTCCAGGTGGTTTTATGCCTGCAGTTATTTGAACACTTGGAGTTGGACTTCCTGTGACTTGAAGATCTAGATCAGCAAATTTTCCAGATGTTAAGTAAATCTGCGAGTCAGAAAGGATGTTCAGGGAATTTTGAACAACTTCAATTTGGAAATTTTCTGTTGCATACGTTTCATTTTGGGTAGCTTTAATCTTGAAGTTGTATACACCTAGTGCATCAGATCGTCCAGTGATAGAAGCGGTTTCTTGATCGATTACTAAACCAGGCGGAAGTTGTCCGTCAACCACAGTAAGCGAAGTTAAAGGATTTGCAATTAGATGTAGATTAAGCGAAGTATCAGAATTTACTACAACCTTAAAATTGCGATCCCCTGCAAAAATCGGCTCATTACCAGCAACATTTAATACCAAAGTCTTTGAGTCTGCCCCATTAGCATTCACCGCAATAAGTTGAACTTCGTATATACCTGGTCTATCTGGCTTACCAACTAAATGATAACCTAGAAGTGCATTTCCTGTACATCTAATACCATCAGGAAGTCCTGAAACCTCAAGTTTTGGTGCTGGATCTCCAGTTACATGTAAAGGTATATATGCCAAAGTTTGTAAATTCATCTCAATATACGAACTGCTGATGTTAATTTTGGCACTAGCATCCTGCACATAAATTAGCACAGTTTTCCGTTCTATATTCCCCGCAGATTCAAGTTGAAAAGTAACTGTATAAGGAGAACTAGCGATCATTTCTACCTGAGGAATACCTATAATTGCGCTATCTACTAACTGCATACCAAGTGGAAGTGATCCACTGTAGATAGTAAGACTTGGTGCTGGATTACCTGTAGTATCAATGGAGTAATGCACAAAGCGACTGGCTGTAAAATGCAACTCATCTGGCAAACTCGGAAAACTAGGAAGTTTAGGATTTACAGTAATTGTAAAACTAATATCAAGTGTTTGTCCAGCATTTTGCAACTCTAGATCAATAGTGTAAACTCCAATTTCATGTAGTTCACCAATAATTCTAAACGGCTCAATACCAAAATTACCAGTTAGATATATACCTTCAGGCAGTGTATTTAAAACTTGAACAGTTGCAGGTGTGTGTGAAACAACATTAAGGTTAATAGCGAAATATCGATCAACACTAACATCATAATTATGCGCGATATTAGCAGTCAACTCAGAGTCAATGACATAAAAATGTACAATTTTTTGAACTGGATCTCCTAATTCGCGTCTAATAGTAAATTGAGTTGCAATATCTTGACTCAAATATGCTGTTCCAGCAATTATCCACTTCTCATTTTGATGCTCAAGAGATAAACCTACTGGAAGGTTATTAGCCTCAACATCGACAATTCCAGTTCCAAATACACCTAGGTCAATATCTACAGTTTGTCCAACAGCAATAGAATAATTACTCTCGCAGTTGAATGTGGGCTCAGAATCCACAACCTGAACGCGTATATGCTTGGTCGTCTTAATGCTCGCAGTATTTTCAGCAACAAGAACAATTTCATAAGTTCCGCTATATGCAAGACTTCCCAAAATCTGGTAGTTTGAACCGCTCCCGTAAAGGTATAATCCACTTGGTAGTTCGTTATTGAGCGCTCGTAATGCAGGCGTTGGATCACCATGAACGGTTATATCTATCCGAACTGCAGAATTGGTCGTATACGAAGTTTCGCCAGTAAAAGTAATTAGAGGTAGCGAAGGAAGTACAGTCAACGAAATGGGCAAATCAACTCTTGTGTCCATATTAGTGCCGTTAATTGCAGTAAGAGTCACAAAATATGTACTAGACTCAGTTGGAGCACCTTGTAAATACCAAACATTATCAATATCACGATAAAGCTCTAAACCAGATGGTAAAGGTGTTTGAAGTGTTTGCCCATTTTTGGAAGTCTGTGCAGTGAGCGAAATAGATGGTAGATTAGGCAACCCAAGATTTACTTTACTAAACTTTTCAGCAGTAAAAATCTGCTCAGTTTCAATATTAAAGTTGATATTTTGCTCCACAACCTTAATACTCATCGCCAAATAAGTGCTCTCTTCTTGAGCATTCTGCGCCTTAAGCGTAATAGGAAAATCCCCAAGAGCATTTGGAGTTCCTTCAATATATCCAGCAGATAGACGCATACCAGTAGGCAAATCCCCAGTAAAAGAAATATCTGGCATTGGGTCGCCAAAAACACCCAGATCAATGCGCGCGAACCGCCCAAAAGTAGTTGTTTGGTTTGTATCCACGCTAAAAGACGGTGCAATACCTTGTGAATGCAAAATCACGGTCTTATTGCTTGAGCCTGATGAGGAAGTTGCAGATAAAGAAATTGCATAATTTTGCACGTGCTTGACTATTCCGCTAATTTTTTGGTTGCTGATTTCAATAAGTTCATCTTGATCCAACTTTGGACTAATCGACACTATTTGCGCATCTGGAGATGGATTGCCTGCCAAGTTCAAGTCTTTAGAGAAGTACCTCTCTTTAGAAGTGTAAATATCCCCAAGTCCGATTACGGGACTACTACCTGCAATTTGGATGGTGATTGTTCGTGCGGTAGATATATCATCAGCTAGCTGAAAAGTGACATTTGAAATCCCCACACTTGTTGGTAGTCCAACTATTGAATAACTATCATCATTGCAGTTATTGCCCTGAAGTGCAAGTCCAGTTGGTAAAATTCCACTAATAACTCTTGGGCGCAAACAGGGATTTCCAGATATTTTGAGTGATTGATTAACTGCAGAGTTTACTGTGAACGTTAAGTTTGCATCCACACCAATTTTAGGAGCCAGCGGGTTGACGGTTAGCAAGAAGTCAGATGAAATTGCGTGTTCATCTTGAGTTGCGGTAATTCTAATTGTATATATTCCGATGTTCAAAGGACTGCCATAAAGCGAACTGCTATCAAAATTAACTCCTGCAGGAAGACTGGAAGTTGTTATAACAGGCATTGGACTACCAGTTGCCCAGATTTTGGAGTGGAAGCTTTCGCCAATTGTTACTGAAATTGCATCATCTTCCAGTTTAAGCCCAAGCGCAGAATCAGCAACTTCAAGAATAATTTCAGCATTTGCATTACCAGCACTAAGGTTGATGTGATGCACGCCTTCTTGATCTGCAACACCTCGTAGTTCATAATTTGATGTTCCATTTTTACAACTTCCTTGCAATTGCAGCCAATTAGGTTGTCCTGTAATTGAAATATCTGCAGGCTCAATACAAGGAGTACCAGTTAAATTCAACGGCATTGCGAAGACATTACCAACTGTTGTAAATGCGCTATTACTGACATGAAACTCATATTTTGTAGACTTTATATGCAATAGCATTGTGGCAGTAATCAAAACGGTTCCAGATCTAAGCGCAGAAAAATTAAGCGAGTAATTGCCTATAAAACTAGGTATACCAGTAAGATAAAACTGCGTACCAATTTTTTGCACGCCTAGACCATCTGGAAGTCCCTGAACTGTTACTTCATCTGGCATTGGAACACCTATAACACCAAGATTGAGTTGTAGATTACTACCAATTGTTGCAAATTGCTCTGACGAGAAGTTGAAACTTGTAGATGAAGGTACAACTGTAATTGTAATCTGCACGGTCGCTTGCCCATTAGCGTTTTGCGCAGTAACCTCCAATGAACACCGCCCAATACTTGTTGCAACACCTGATAATTGAACACTATTTTGAAGTGCTGATATTTGCAAGTTATCTAAATTCGCAGATCCTGAATTTATGCATCCAGTTGTAGTTACAGTTCCAATCGGTCGCCATGATATAGGTAAATCCACTAAAAATGAGTCATTAGCAGGTACTGAATATTCGTGAGTATCAGCATAGAATTTTGGAGCGGAAGAATTTTCAACCACTGTAAATGCATAAGTAACTACATCAGAAGTTCCTACAGTATTCCTCGCGATCAATGATGTTGTATATGTACCAAGTGGTGTATTATCTGCAATTGAACCGCTTAAATAATAACTACCACTACTATTTTGAACTATGTCAATTCCAGCAGGAAGTTTATTATGAGATACTGCAAGAATATCAACCTCAGGCATAGGAATTCCAAGTGTCGGAATACGCATTGTCAAAAAGCTGCCTTGAGGTACTACAGGAATAGTTGTTTGCCGTACAATTTCAGGCTTTTCAGTTAAAGCAAGTATAGCTATTGTCAAATGATGAGATATTTTTATCCCATTAACAAAAACTTCAAGTTCAAGATTATAAGTGCCTGCAGTCGTTGGAATTCCCTCAATGCGATAACCGAATGGATCTGTACAGCCACCTTTAATATACATACCAGGAGGCATAGTGAAACTAGTTTGGTCATAAGTTATGTCATTGCTTTTGCCACATCCTAAATCTTGTAGACCAAGTTCAATTTGTGCGAATGAATACTGGGAAAATGTATAGCTCTTAAGTGCAGTCCAAGTAGGTGCAATACCAGAATTATACACGAACAACGACAATTTACCTAAGTATCCGAAGTCAAGAATATACTGATCTTGCTCAGCATCAAGCTTAATCACACCAGAAATATTCAGATTGTGCTGTAAACAACTACCTTGAAGTTGCAATCCCAAAACATCCATAATTTCTTGCGTTTTAGCAACAAGATGTACAGTCGCACAAGTTCCAGTCATATTTAAGTCCCAGCGCGCATATTGACCCTGCTTCACTGTAGAAGGTCCATTTATGTGCAGTTTAGCAGGTGCTTGATTTTGAGCGACTATGAAATTAACTGCGATTGTTTGGTTGATGTTAGGATCATCAGTTGATGCAAAAATCTGCGTGCTGTAATTACCTGCAGAAGTTGGAACTCCAACAAGATGATATGAACCATTGTTGTATACAATTTCAAGACCAGGCGGTGGCACAGATAATCCTGATGGCAGAAAACTAATTTGCGATGGCTGTTTTCCAGTTGTTGGTATAAGAATATCAACTGCTTTTAGGGTGGTAAGAGCAATAGTAGTTGGAATATGCACCTGAATATTAAACATTTCAACATTGATGGCAAAACTTTGTCTTGTCTCCTGAATTGAATATGTATAATTTGTTGGAAATTCTACAGCTGGAACAATTCCTGTAAGATACCAGTTATTGCAATTATCCGTACCTTCATGCTCAATTGACAACCAACTAGGTGCATCTTCAGCGAGCGTCAAATTCTCAGAACATGGATTGCCAGTTTGTGAGAACTTCTGGCTAAATTCAACACCTGAAGTATAATACAGTGTGGAATCTATATGCACTTTTGGTTCTTCATCAGTTGTAATTTCAATCGGTAAATTGTAGTTCAAAGTGTAGTGATCTTGCGTAATCTGAATTGGAATTGTATCAACTAGTTGCGTAGTAATCGCGCTCAAAGTGCGCAGAAAATATTCATCGCCATCCTTAACTAGTTGTAAATTAGCGTTTGTTGCCCATGCGGGAGTAGCCCACTGAGGTGAAATATTCACAACTGGCGCTGGATTACCAGTAACATTTAGCCCAATATCTAGTACCGAATTAACGGACTGCGTTGTTTTTGAAAGGTCTGGATTTATGCGCGCTGACTCATACACTTCAAAAGGAACTGTAAGATTTTGGCTCTCGCCTAACATATTTGTTGCTTTAACTACTGCTGTATATGAACCAATATCATCTTTAGTCAATGCATTAGAATTTGCAAATAAATACCAGGTTCGTATTCCATTATTTACAACACCTTGCGAAGTGGGACCATCATCTAATTCTAGGAAGTCAGCATCAGTTTGAATTATCTGCAACTGAGGAATTGGATCACCAGTTGCTATAAGCGGTATCTCAAGTTTTGCACTAGGATTATTGATATCAACTGAATGCTCACCAAGTGGTAAACTAAGTACAGGTGAACTACCAGTAATATTTATATCAAAGCATTTTGAAGTTGTTGTACTTTCGTTTGCAGAAATTTCCTGATATGCAACAATCTTGACTTTATAAGAGCCTAAGTATTCTTTAGGAAGAGCATTTGCAACAATCGCGTAATTGAAAGCACTAGATACTGAACCATCTGCATTAGTATTACTTAGTGTTAGTAGATACATCCAGCTTGGTGCCATACAAGTTCCATCGCTTAAATCAATTCCAACAGCTGCTGCTGGTACACCTTGTACAGTGAAATTTGCACTCAAAGTTGATCCAACACTTGCTGTAAATCCTGTACCTCCCAAAATCGATGGTGCTTGATCTGCATAGTCAATCCAGAAGTTCTGGGTAAATGTACCGAATGTTGCAATAAAAGGATACCTTCCATATTTTGCACTACCTGCGAGCGCCCCAAGATTACTACCACCTGATGATAAGTAGTATTTTTGAGAATCATCTGGATTTAAAATGCTCTTGTCAATACTTATGCCTAGTTCTGCAAGCTGTCCATTTGCGCGCGTTTTTGTGAAGTCTAGATCAATTGCAGGTGCTGGAACAATTTGAACATCATCAGTGCTGATACCACCGAACACTCCTAGGTCAAAATGCACAATGTCGCTACTTCCCAGCGAGAATACGCAATTTCGCCCATCATCAGCAATTGCCTGATTATTATTACATGGAATGTGCATTATCGGCTCTAAGTTCACATTATAAGCGAAACTGCTCTGAACACCTCCTAATAAAGTATGCGCAGAAACTTGCAAAGTTGTTGAAATTGGCGCTTTAGCAGTTCCAGAAATAGCAAATGAATTAGTATCAAGTGTTTTAATATCAAGACCCTCAATTTCTGGTGTGATTTCTATTTCTTCTGCCAAAACTGCTGGAGATCCTGTAAATTTCAGAGGTATATTAACTGTATCACCAACATTAAATGAATAATCTGCAATGGAGTTCATCGTGGGGATGCTTCCACTCACATCAATTTCATAATCTGCCTGCGCAGATCCGACTATGTTATTTGCAGTAATCCGCACAGAAAATGCTCCTGTTTCAAAATATTGACCAGGTTGTACATTAGAAAACGGTTCAATTTGACAATTTGAATAAATACCACTTGATATATCGCACACCATTTCAAGACCGTAATCGCCTAATGTCTTTCCGCTTGGACTAGTAACTTGAACAACGGGCACTTGATTTAGTGCAGGAATTGCTGCTATTTGCGGGTTTAGTGTGAACTTAGTGCCAACTTGATAACTCCATACACTTTGAGTCTCTTCAAAAACTGGTAATTTAGCCGTGGACCCCGTGAAAACACCAAAATCATTATTGGAAATATCTGCTGAAGAAATACCAAGTTTCCCAGTAAAACCAACCGCTTTTTGGGTAATTGATGGAAACAACTGCGTGTAATTATTCACAGAATCAGTAATAGAAGCACAATCAGTTGAACCATGTGCTAAAATTGCACAATTTGCGCCTGAAATACCACTTGCTGGTGAACCCCAAGTATATGAAGTTGTATCATCATCGGTTGTATTCCACCCGAAGAATGCATGACCACCAGCTGCGATGTGGTTTGCGGTCTGCATTTGCCCAAAACTGAGTACTGGATATGCAACTGGACTAGTTGGCAGATCTTGTTGCCTGCTCTCGCTTTGTGCAAGTTCTCCATTTTGACCACTCCCATAACCCCATGCATATCCATTGTCGTCTAATAAAACAATTGTTGTAGCAGTAAACTGCATATCCACCACACTTGCACTCTTCAACTTCTCATTTATCAAAGTTGCTGGTTCTAGCGAAGTAGAAGTTGTCTGTGCATCGCAATTAGATTCATTACTCTGAGCTAATGCACAATCAGTATTATTGCCCATTGAATAAATAACTGGAACAAAAAGTTTATCATCATTGTATAATACATAAAATGCATTTGGACCTGCCCATGCTTTTTCAACTACCTCTCCCTGATCACTAGTAGACACAGAAACAGATATAAAACTCAGACTGTCATTCGACGACTTGAAGAAACTGCTCGCATTAAGATCTCCCTCATAATAGACAGCCACATTAGTACCACTAGCACTCAACTTGTTGGCAATTAAAGTGACTTGTACAGGTGATGCACCAGAATTGTCAGTTACATTAAAAGATATAGCAGATGATGAGACTGGAGTAGAAATTTGGGTAGAATTAACCGCAAATTGCCAAACTTTTCCAAGATTATCCAGTGCATAAAAGAAGTTGTCAGTTGTTGCAATGTCCACAATATTACACAAGTTGTTGCATATTGGAATATCTGCTTGCTTTTGTGCTGGAGGCGGTGCAAAATCTGCAAAATAATTCAATGAACTAGATGGAGGAGACACCAAAACACGTCCATCATTAGTCAAAACTGCATATGCATTATTCGTTGTTACTGCCTTTGTGCCAGTTACTCCTGCGTGCATTGCGTCTGAAGAGATCTGTATTAAACAAGGATCAACACCAATACTTGCTGAATTCTTGCAAACTGCTGTATCCACAGTTTTGAACACCTGCGTATTTGAAGTATCACCCCAAATGTAGATGTTGCTAAGTGAACCGTTTGCTGAACTAGGTTGCTCAGAGGAGATGATGTAATTAGCCAAGTTATTCTCATTACCGCCAGTTGTAAGTGAATAGATAGTTCCAAGTGTGGCAAAATCAACTGAAGTTGGACTATTTAATGGAGTTGGTCCACCGTAGTATATAATCTGGTTATTGCGTCCAACTTGCGTGGTATTATATCCAGCTGTAAAAATTGAAGTTCCAGTTGTAAATTCCTGAGCAACTGCAAGCTTATCTGCAGCAAGCGAGCCGAATTGGTGATGTGAATTATCTCCAAGCGCCCAAATACAGTTATTGCGATCAAGAAGAAGTAATGAATTTTCACCACCACTAACTTGCGCAAATTTTGGAGGTGCAACTGCATTATTTGAGCATGGGCTTTGGATAACCTCACTAAGTTCAGTTGGTGTAAAACCGTTGTCATCATAATTACCATTTCCTAGTAATCCATGCTGACCTTCGCCCCAAAGGTAGACATTTCCAGAAGTTGTTAGTGCAGCTGCTGATTCTTGGGTTGCTGCGACACTCATCACTCCGTAGAGGCTTGGTATTTGGAATGGTTTATACTTATTTGTTGTCTTGCCTTCTGCTTCAGGAAGTCCCAATTGTCCAAGATCGCCTCTACCAAAACTCCATACAGTTCCATCAGTCTTCGTAATATATGCGCTACCACTAGAAGCAGCAACACTCTTCGCATTAACAATCCCCCAAATGAATTGCGGCAAAGCTTGTTGAATATTCTCCTTGTTGATGCCCATTTGCCCGAATTCGTTGGATCCAAAACTAACTGCGGTTCCATCTCCACGGATTGCATAACCAGTAGATTCACCGATTGCAATATCCACAACATTACTCAAATTGGGTATAACAGTTGGAGATTCGTAATTAGAACTTGGTGCAATTCCCAACTGACCTTTATCGTTCTTCCCCCAACCAACAACCATAGAATTTGCAGTAAGTGCAAGTGTTGAACTTCCGTTTGTAACCACTTTTGATGCATTTAATTCAATTGTCACCGAATTTCCATCATCATCAACACCTGAATAATTAGGAACTTCTTGCGGTATTTGCACTAATGGTTGTGCAGGCGAACGCTCAAACCCCAGTTGTCCTAAATCGTTGTTTCCCCAGGCGTACACTTTACCGCTTTTAGATTTAGGCTCGTCTATTGAGCCAGTGAAGAAAATGCGTGCATTCGCCAAGTTGTTGGATGCGAAAACATTTGTCACTTTTTGCACATTTGCAAGTCTAAGTACATCATTATGTACAGAATAATCACCAGCTCCAAGTTGTCCAAATTCATTATTACCCCAAGCAAAAACCGTACCATCACTATTATATGCAACCACAGAATCTTTGGCAGAAACTACTTTTTGTACATCTCCAGCAACACTATGTACTTGCGCCCAATCAAGAATATTAGTATTTGCAAGTTTCGGACTCAAAAGACCACTAGTGTTATCACCCATAACTAATAACTGCCCAGTAGAAGTTGTAATATAATACCTAGGAGATGACTGATTTGCTGCAGGATTTGTACTTCCTCGTGCAATAATTGCTTTTGCGGTGTCTGAAGTTCCATCTGCCTTAGTATATAAAGTTGTACCTGCTTGATTCTTAACTTCGCCTTTGTTGTTTATATACACAACTTCTCCACTATCTAGTACATCAAAATCCTCCACATCATAGAGCAACATATCCTGCGCATTTGAAATAGTTGTACCTCTTAATAGTGTGTTATTAGCGCGCAGTAGATAGATTTCATCATCTGAAAACTTGATATCTATTATTGGTTGAATTCCAGTATTAGAGTATTTTACAGGTGTATAAGATGGTAAACTTTCACCTTGTGTAGTTTTACCTTGTGCATTTTTACCCCATGCCCAAATTGCACCATCCAAATCAAGCGCATAACCAGTAGAATCATGTGCATAAACACGCGCAATATTACTAAGTGTTGGAATTTTGACGTAAATATCGTGTACAGAAGTCGTGCTGTTAATTCCTAGTTGTCCATAATCATTATTACCCCACGCTCGAACAGTTGAATCTGCCATTAATGCATAAGTCGCAGTATCTGAAGATGCAATATCAACTACTGACTGATTTTCTGTAGCAGTAGCTTGAACTGGAGATGTCTGATTGACAGTATTATCTAGTCCTAGAGTTTTAAGTTCATTATTACCCCAAGAGTAGAGTCTATCGGAGCCACTTGGCTTAGCAGGACCAGAGGGTGTCTTATCCAAGATGAAAGTATGCCCATTATTGCTCATAACTAAGGCCGCTGAAATTAAATTAGGTACTTTTTGAACAGTAGAGATATCTAAACCATAAAAAATCTCGTTGTCAGTTGTTTGTAGAAAATAGTATCTTGATACTGAATTATATGCAACAGTTGAAAATCGCACAGTCATATTGGTGTTTATTTTTTGGGCATCAAGATATGCATCTGAGTCCGCAGAAATTGCCAATAAATGCGATGATGTATCATAATATGGATATAAACTCTGGATCTTGGCATCGTCAGTAGGCTTGGTGTTTTTCAGGACTTCTGGACTAAAATTACCAATTACCTCCCAGTCATAGGCACCAGAATCTAACTGGTAGTGGAAAATTAAGTAGTTATTTTGAACGAACATCTCAGTAACATAAATTGCGCTTGCATTAGACAGTTTATACAGCTCAAAGTTAAATGAACTAGCAGTTATTCCAGCAAGATTGTCAACAACAAGAATCTGACCAACCTGATTTAATGCATAAAGTTGCTCTTTTCCAGAATTCTCATAAATACCAATATCCGTAATTTGTACCGCCTGAACTGCTAAAGGATCACTCGTAGAAACTTTTTGCCCATTGTAATAAATATCACCTGTTTTATCAACTGAAATATAATTGCCTGCTTTAGTAATGACGATTTTGCGAGTATCATCTGCACTAACTTCAGGTATTGCATCAAAGCTGTTTGTAGTCTCGTTCCATATTTTAGCAGTTCCATAAGTTTCTGAAGCTGTCAAATTCTTGATTATCGCATGACTAGACTGATAACCAGCACTAATATTTGCAACGTGTGAAAGACGCAATTTCTTGCTATAAAATGTTTCTTCATCTGCATTTTCAGGCACAGTATTTTGACCTAATGTCCATGAACTATCCATAACTTGTCCGCTTGTATTCTTACCAGTGAAGTAAACATCACCATCTTGAGTTAAAATAAGTGCATAACCTGTATTCGCACTAACTCTTACTGGCTGGGGTTGCGCATTTTCATTTGAATCACTTATTGTTACTTTCAGCGGTCTATACTTATACTCCAAGCTCTTATCATCTCCAAGTACACCGAGTTGACCTTGTTGATTATCTCCCCAAACTACAAGCTCGTTGTTGGAACTGTCCTTAACCTTCACCACATATACAGAACTACCTGAAACTGCAACTGAATAAATTGTACCTGGTTGCTCGCCAAAATCAATATTAGTTAAATTCAACCGACTTTGAGGATCATTAGTACCATCAATATTAAATCCATTTCCAAGTTGATAATTTAATTGTGAACCAAATCCGTAGAGCAAATTACACTGACCGCCAATTCCATTTGGATCACTAACCACGAACAACGCAAAATCATTGCCTCCAGTAATTGAACAGATTGTAAGTTCATTTTTATTTCGTACAAAAGACTCCTGCGAGCGCGTCGGATAAATCACATATTCATTAGTAGTCTGCGTTGAATTTTTGGGCTTACTGATATTTTTACCGATATAGTAAAGACTATTATCTGCTCGAATGGCAAAAAATGTGTTATTAGCAGCCCCAATCACTGTTACATGGTCAATTAAAGGTACTTGGCTTATGGCATGTCCTGCACTAAGAGACCAAATAGTTCCATCTGTTTTTAGAACATAAAGAGTATCTGAAGTTGCTATAATATCTTTTACCGAGCCAACGGGAGCACCTGCAGCATCCTTGACCTTGTTTGGACTAGAGTTCTCATTGCAATTGTCAGGTGTTGATGCATCTGAACAATTTCCTGTATATCCAACTGATAATTGCCCAAGCGAATTATCTCCCCAAGCAAATAAAGCACCTTCTTGAGTATACGCGAACTGGGAATTGCCGAAACTGGCAATCTTCTCAGTAGTTGGAATACCTGCCACTATATTTGGCGTGGAATGAACTACTTCATCATTTTGAGTATATCCCAGTTGTCCTGCATTATTTTTACCCCATGCAAGTGGAGTTCCAGGTCCTGCATAATCAGAATCAGTAATATTATTAGTCTGATTGTTTGGAGCAGCATATTCGTCAGTAATAGGGAATACAATATTGAGATTCAGCAGATGTGCGTCAAAAAGCACAATATCAGCAATCTGAATATCAACAAGTGTAAATGTCAGAAACCTGAACATAATATCTAATGTAATATCTAGTTTCAGTTCAAGTGAGAAGTTGATTGTAACATTACTTGAACGACATGTTTTTCCATCTTCTTGCGGTTTTATATCATTTTCTGGAGGTGAATTTATATTCGGTGGGTAGTCCAAGCCATCATACTGTACATTATTCACAGCATCAATCTTGCTGTACATACCACTATTTAGAGCATTTTTAGCATCATCTGCAAGTGTTCCAGCAGCTGGTTTAGGCTTACACTCGGCCCAAGTTTGGTTATAAGTTGCGTTAACCGAAAGAGTTGTCGTAAAATTAACTGCCATCTGCACAAATGCTATAAGTTCATAGAATTTCATCTGAAAAGAAAGCGGAAATTGCGCTGAAATGGCAGCAACAAGTCCCACCGAAAGCGAAGAATTTTGCTTAGGTTTAGACTTATATGCTTCTTTATATACACCACGCTGTGAACTATGCCCAGAGGTTGATGATGATTTTCCAAGATCAAGCGAAAATGTTCCAGTTATCCCTACTGAAAATGTCACCTTAGGAGTAATGCCAATCGGGAAATCAACGACTACGGGAACTGGTCCTGCTTGAATTTCCTCTATAGGATCATATAACTTTATCGGTGTAAATGCAAACTTCTTAACCAGCGACATATTACCACTAATCACAAGTTTCATCTCCTTATATTCTCGTTTACCAACATCATAGTCAAAAGTAATCCCCACAGGTATAAATCCCCATTCAAGTTTGATTTTAATTGTCATCTTAAGATATACCTCAAGTCCAAAAGTCACGTTAAAACATCCTTTTAAATAACCAGTAACTGAATTTTTTGCAGCCACGGTTTGTGCATTATTTGTTAGGCTGTCCGTAATCACTTCTCCAGAATCAGTTACAGTGACCAATTCCTTTATTGGCTCATAGTAAACTGCTGAATTATAAATCGCCTCAGTATCTGAAGACACTGGAACAATTCGATCATCATATGCTGGTACAGGCGTATCATCAGGTTTAGAAACATTATTAGGCAGAGGCATTCTTCCGACAGAAATGCAAGCATTAAACTGTGGGGCAAATGTTAAGTCGACTCCTTGCGGCTGCATACTCTTGAATTCGGAAGGTATTTGATCATCTTGACTAGAGAAATCTTCTGGCTCTACTAGTGCAGGATTTTGTTTTGAGTACTCCCGCGCCTCGTTTTCTATTACAGTCGTGAGTTCCTTAGCCTCAACTGCTGGATTTGCGCTTTCAATATAATTCACCTGACCATTTGAATCAACAACTGCGGAAATCATCTGCGTTTTAATGTCGTTTCCACTAGCGGTTTTTGTCTGGTTAAGGTTCATAGTAACAAATGAGTCTCCAATATCAGTTTTTGTAACTGTAAGTACGGTTTTAGTAACCATCTTGTTAATTGCAACAACTCGCTTATTTACACCATTTGGAAGTTTGTCACCAAGTATTCCTGAAATTAGCACATCACCAACCGAAACCTCATGCATTAAAGGATTACCGTGAACATCAACTTGTGGTGTACCAGATGCATCCGTATTTTGAATTACCAACGGATAAGTTCCAGAAAATGTCATGCTCTGGTCATAATTCTCAGTTAGACGTGAAGCCATATCACTAGAAAATACACGCGCATCTGGGGTCTTCAAATTATCTTGAGCTGGTTTTAAGACGGTTGAGCTAGTTGAAGCAGTTGATGAAGAGGTCGCAGTAACAGCTTTTGCGGTAATACTATGAGAACCTTCTCCTGCAAGTAACTTAGCATGCCATATACTAGGACTTTGTGAGGTATCCACCCAAGCAGTTCCCAAATGTTCAGCATCTGAATAAAGCGAAACACGTTCAACACTTCCCGTAACAGTTCCAGAAATTTCTACTTGTGGATTTTCATCCCATAAAAGAGTTGGAATTGGGTCAATGGTTATGCTCAAAAGCTCAGGGTCTGATTCATCATCAGTTTGTCTATCTCCCTCCGAATCTTCGGCTGTAATTAGCCGAGTACCGCTCTTTTGTCCTCGCGAAACATTATTAGTTGCATCCCCATATTTAGTTTCTCGCACAAATCCACTTACTGTTGCATTTAGGCGTGCATTTGGACTAGATTTGCGATACTTTGTGTTGCCAAAAGCATCAACTTTTGCAAGCACCAACTTAGACTGCCCCTGCATAATCTTCACATCGCTTTCAAAATCAATATCTCCATCTACTGCCTGCACATTAAGGTAGACATGCCTAACTGGTTGTGGATCTAACCATGTGCGATGTGGAATATCTAACTGCCCTAAAACACTGAGAGTTTGCCACCCATCTACACCGTTTATTGAACCATCACTAGTTATATCTTCCACATTTTCAACTTCTGGACTAATACCGTACCCCATATTTAGATCAGATACAGTTGATGCCTGCACAACTTGAGTTCCACCAGGTCCAGGTGTATCGCTATCCGCTCCTGTAATTTGCCCGAAGATTTTAAGCACAATATTAGCAGGAGTTGATGATTTTACGACCACCTGATGTGCACTTGAACTACGAAAGATGACAGGAATTTGCGAATATCCTGCATTATAATAAGTTGATGCACCAACACTTGAATCTATACCACCAGAATTTATCCAGAACTTCCCGCTTTCAGATGCTGTTATATGTGCAACTGCAAGAAATTGATAACTTGGTGTATTAAATTGAAAGTCTAGCGAAACCAACTGCTCTTCTTGATCTACTTTCCCACTAAACACTTGGACATTAGAAACTGGCTCAATACCACCAGTTGGACTAGAATACAACGTTGGAACATCATCCGCAATCGCCTGATCTACGGTTTTTGGAAGCACAATACTTACTAATGCACTACCAGCGATTAAAGCAACGGCAAGCACTACGACAAAAAGCACATGTGAAAGTTTTTTAAAAACCACACCTTCATTATATCAGCACATTCTTTGACTTGTCAAATCAAAAACAAAATTATCAGCAAATTCTAAGGTTTAAGTCCTTGCTGAACCACCTCCAGATCATGTTAATACATGCTGGATAAGTACTCAATACAGCATATATGCGTTCTACGCCTCTTAATAGCGTCTGTACAGCAGCAACAGTGTATAGCAGTGTTACAAACAAAGGGGTGCGGATATATGCGCTCTAAATGCTGTTTAAAGTGTGCTATAATGTACGCATGGATATGCTTGATGTTCAAAATGAGTTCCCTATGCTATATGCAGGATCTGAGCGCAGAGTTGGAACTAACTGTGCAAAATTGGTTTATCTGGATTCTGGAGCAACCGCATTTAAGCCCAAGTGTGTAATTGAGAAGGAAATGTCATTTTATTCGCATAATACAGGTTCTGCTGGTCGTGGTGTACATACACTTGCAAATGAAGCAAGTGAAGCCATTGAATGTTCTCGCAAAAAACTTGTGGATTTTACTCTTTCAAGTGGCGCAACAAATGAAGAGAAGGAAAAATGGACTGCAATATTTACATCTGGAGCAACTATGGGGCTGAATATGCTATCTTTGATGTTTTTACTATGCAGTTTGAATATTTCTGAGAATAAGACAAATAGATTCAAATTAAACAACAAGAGCAATATTGTTTTATCTCGTGCAGAACATCATTCAAATATAGTTCCATGGCAACAGTTGTCTAAACTTGTAGATGTTGAACTCCGCTATATAAATTTGCTTGATTCTGGAGATTTAGATTTAGAACAACTTGATAAGCTAGTTGATGAAAATACAAGAATAGTTTCAATTTCGCACGCCTCTAATGTTACTGGAATTGTCCATGAAATTGAGAAAATAACTGCCCATTTAAGTAGTGTTGCATCTTCTGATACTAGACCAATTGTAATTCTTGATGCATGCCAAAGTGCACCCCATATTCCACTTGATCTGGATATAAAAGATGTAGATTTTGCTGTCATTTCTGCGCACAAAATTTATGGACCAAGTGGAGTTGGTGCAATTATCGGTAAAAAAGAACTACTTTTTGAAGCACCAGTTGTATTCAGTGGTGGTGGAATGGTTGAGCGAGTTGATGATTTTTCAACTTCATTTCAAGGTCTTCCAAATAAATACGAACCTGGAAGTTTTCCAACAGCCCAAATTCTTGCATTTTCTAGCGCCCTAGATTTTATCAACAAGATTGGTTTTGCAAATATTATTGCACATGAAGAAAACTTGACAAGAAAATTGCTAAAAGTTGGTGATATTCCAGATGTTCGAATTCTTGGCAGTAATACTCTACTGGATGAGAATAGGCGATTAGGACTTGTTTCATTTGAAGTTGAAGGTATTCATCCGCATGATTTAGGAACTTATCTCAATGAGCTTGGGATTGCAGTTAGAGTTGGTCATCACTGCGCACAGCTCGTACATAGGCGTTTTGGAGTACAATCGTCCACGCGAGCAAGTTTAGGCGTTTATAATACAGAAGATGATGTTGAGGCATTTCTTGATGGCGTTAAGTTAGCAAGGAATTTTTTTAAGGCGTAGATGAAGAGTGTAGAACGCACGAACAATAGATTTGCAGTTATTAGCAAATATACACCTTCTGGTGATCAGCCAGAGGCAATAAAAGAACTTGCAAAACGCATTAACAACGGTGAAAAGGACATCGTGTTACTTGGTGCTACTGGCACTGGAAAATCTGCAACAACTGCTTGGCTTATTGAACAAATTCAGCGACCGACTTTAATCTTGGAGCCCAATAAAACTCTTGCTGCTCAACTAGTTCAGGAATTTAGGGAACTTATGCCAAATAATGCAATTGAATATTTTGTTTCTTATTACGACTACTATCAACCAGAAGCATATATTCCACAATCAGATACATTTATAGAAAAAGATTCTTCCATCAACAAGGATATTGAACGGCTTAGGTACAGTACGACAAAGTCACTCCTAACGCGCAGGGATTGTGTAGTTGTTAGTTCTGTCAGTTGTATTTACGGTTTAGGTGCACCAGATGAGTATCTTTCGCAGATGGTTTTTCTTAAGAAGGGTGATTTAGTTGACCACACGCAGTTACTTAGAAAATTCATCTCTATGCAATACAATCGTAATGATATGGCTTTTGAACGAGGTAATTTTCGGGTGCGTGGTGATATTATTGAAATTATTCCAGTTTACGAAGAACTTGCTATTCGCATTGAGCTTTTTGGGGACGAAGTTGACAGAATTTCAATGCTTGACCCCATAACTGGTGATTTGATACAAGATGAAGATGAAATTCAAATCTTTCCAGCAACTCACTATGTCGTAGGACCTGAACGCATAAAAAAGGCAATTGAATCAATTCAGGAAGAGCTATGGCAATGTGTTGATAATTTTAAGAAGCAGGGAAAACTTGTTGAAGCACAACGTATAGAAATGAGAACGCAATTTGATATTGAGATGCTTGAACAAATTGGAATGTGCAAAGGCATTGAAAATTACTCCAGGCATTTTGATAACCGCCCCACTGGTAGTCCGCCTAATACACTACTGGACTTCTTTGACGAAGACTTCTTACTGGTAATCGACGAGTCTCATATTACTGTTCCGCAAATTGGAGCGATGTTTGAAGGAGATGCTGCTAGAAAACGCAATTTGATTGATCATGGTTTTAGACTTCCAAGTGCAAAAGATAACCGACCTCTAAAGTGGCATGAATTTGCAGAGCGCATTGGACAGACTGTCTACTTATCAGCAACACCAGGTAGTTATGAACTTGAAAAACAGGAAGAATGTGGTGAAAAGCCAGTTGAGTTAATAATTCGCCCAACTGGACTACTAGATCCAAAAATTCAGGTACGCCCAATACATGGACAGATTGATGACTTGTATGATGAGATACTTGAGCAAATTGCTGCACAAAACCGTGTAATTGTTACAACACTCACGAAAAATATGGCAGAAGATTTAAGCAACTTTCTGTTAAAGCGAGGTGTAGAAACCACATATTTACATTCAGATGTTGATACACTCAAGCGCGTTGAAATTCTACGCGATTTTCGTCTTGGTGTGTTTGATGTTTTAATTGGAATTAATTTACTACGCGAAGGACTAGATTTGCCAGAAGTTGGATTAGTTGCCATCTTGGATGCTGATAAACAGGGATTTTTGAGGTCTGCACGATCGCTTATCCAGACGATTGGGCGTGCTGCTCGTAATGTAAATGGAAAAGTTATTATGTATGCAGATAAAGAAACACCTCAGATGCATGAAGCCATAACTGAGACAAATAGGCGAAGAGCGAAACAAGAGTTGTATAATAAAGAGCATGGAATTGTTCCTAAGCCACTCCAGAAGAAGATTGCAGATCTAAGCGACCAAATTGCACGCGAAGAGCAAGATATTAAGAAGTTTTCAGTGGACAGTATACAAACAACTGCAAAAGGACCAGAAAAGTTGCTTGAAATTGCAGATGAACTTACTGTTAAAATGCGTCAAGCAGCATCTGAGCTCAACTTTGAACTAGCTGCTCGTTTGCGAGATGAAATTGGTGACTTAAAGCGCCAGTTCAAAAAAGAACAGAAGTAGGTTATTCTGGACCAACTGGTGGAGCCCATGCTTCATGCGTATTAGGTGCATTCGGATCTATCGCAGTCTGAGAATTTCCAGAGTCATCATGAGCTGTTGTAGGAGAATCTGAAGGAGTAGAAGAAGAACTTCCTTCTATACCAGAATATTTATATGCAGGAATTTGCGAAGCATCATGATTTAGTGCAGCAACAGGCGTTATACTTTTAATTGGTTTACAATACTTAGGTACAACCATTGGCTTGGACCTATCTAACGTTGTTGCTAAATCTTGTTCAACCAGATCATCAAATGTGCGTCCAACAACAATATCAATAAGTCCATCTGTACGATTATCTAGCACAATTGTAGGTTCAATAAAATTTCCTGCAACTGTATATGCAGCAGCCGTAGCATTTTCTCCAAATCTAATCTGGGTATCATTAACAATCATATTTGCATTATTAGTTTCAACAACAGAAAAACCACGCATAGTTAAAGCATTAGCAACAGCATCAGCAAGTCCCGCATTCATAGTTCCATTTAATACGCGTACGCTCACTTCACTAGGAGCAATGGGTAAAACATTGTCGTCAATGCATGGCAACGGATGTGTTGACTGCGAACTAAAATTTTCCGTACTTTTGGTAAACAAGAGGGCCAATGTAAAATATATAACGAGTAAGAAAACAGTCACAAAAACACCTACAGAAAATGTAAAAGTATTTTTACGCTTCTCAATCGCATATTCCGAATACAAATTCCTGCTCGACATACTTATATTATATCATACTTTCTACACAGATTCTGATAAATGCACATCCGCATGCAAAATGCAACACCCCCCATTTATCATCAACTCCTCTTCAATACAAGTCTTCTTTTATTCAGAAGAGGCATATACAAAAACTTCTTCTTGAGCAAATCCAGGTGGTTTTATAACCTATACCTTCATTAAGGCTATTTATAAGCACGTGGTTTGATTTAAGGTGCTTATGTGTGTTATATACACATGTACT
>JAIRWY010000045.1 GCA_031268675.1 Candidatus Ancillula glyptotermitis
AAGTTTACTTGACATTAACTTGACAAGGTAAAAGAAGTGTGGTATAATAGTTAATATAGCTTGTAGTAAAACATAAGTTATAGTAAGTTAAGTTATGGAAATTGAAAGGAAATTATGAATTTAAAGAAACTAACTAGAGGTATTCTAGCTATTGGAGTAGCTTTTGCTATTGTAGTTGCTCCAAACACTGTAAAATTTGCAAATGCTGCAAACACACCATCTGTTGAAGTTAATGATACACTAAAACCGAAATCTGCAGACCCTTCCGAATCTAAGCACTTCTGGACTGAAAAGGATGATCATACTGGAACAAAAACTAAAGTTCAAATTACAGTAACTAATCATTCTTCTTCAACAGTTGGTTTTAATATAGTGGAAGATATAAAAGGATATCTCGATGCTTACTGGCTCTGGGATGGATCATCATGGGCATATAGCTACGATAGACCTGCTATTGGAACTACGCAGACACTATCCCAAAATGAAACAAAAACAATTATAGTAACAACAAACACGGATCAAGGACTGATTAAAGGACATGTTCGTGGAGTTTATGTTAGTGCTGGTGTTGCTAGTGGTACTGTTGACGTGAATATGAAGAAAGTTGATTAAACAACAACAAGTTTATTAGCAAAAACAGAAAAAAAGTAACAAAAAAAAGAGGCAAAATAAATTTGCCTCTTTTTTTGTATTTACTGTTTTTGCTTTTTAGTACAACACCAAGCAATAACAACTCATGTACGAGCTCTGGCAATAATACAACATCTGGAACTACCGCAGTTGCACAAACTGGTGTTCCTTAACTTGCTTGTTGTAGTTATGCTGATGATAATACTTAGTGCGTAACTTGCGAAAGCGCGCAAGAAAGCAGAGTGATTTGCGGAACAAATCACGCAGTTTAAGTTGGCGATTCTAGCATAGTATACATGCACAAGTAAAAGAAGGTGTGATTTATTTCATAAATCACGCAGTTTAACTGGGTCTAGAATATTACAAGTTCAAGCAAAAGACAGTGTAATGCAATGCATTACGCCAATAAGCAAAATAGTCCAATTTGCCACGCAAATTGGACTATTTGCGGTTGTTGACATGATGTACATGCACATGAAGAAAGCAAAGTGTTTTGCAAAATAAAACACACAACTCAAATGCTTGTTAGTATATGCACATGTGCAAATAGCGGCAAGATGATGTAAATGCGCCCCAAGTAAAAGCAGAGTGATTTATTTCATAAATTAAAACTGCATAATTTTCGCATGAAAATTACTCCACTAAGTCCTAGTGCTGATAACACAAGTGCGCAAAAAAGCAGAGTGATTTGCGGAACAAATCACACTATTTAAAACAGAGTGCGTGCGCGATACAGACTAGAAGAGACTGCGTGATTTGCAAGGCAAATCACACTTGTTAAATTGTGCCAAGCGCAAATTTTTAGAAGACGGCGTGATTTTTACGCAAAATCACTCGTTTGAATGAGCAAAAAAAGCAATTCGCCACGCAAATTACACTGCTTCTCGATCAAAAGCCTCCAAGTGTTTTTTCGCTTCCGCAGAAATGTTAGTTCCATCTGGAATTTTCACCTCAATTTTGACCCGTTCATACCCACCAGTAGAATCTTTAATCTTGTAGATTGTACCACTTGAAGTGCCTGGTTTTACCAAGAACGTGACACTTTTACCACTTTTCATATTATGCTTCAACTTTGCACCTAATACTGCGTTCTTATAACTGATCTTGTAGGTTTTATCTACTCTTTGAGGTGCTGTAGTAGTTGGAGATGCCTGTTTTGGACCTTTAGAAAAGCCTGAACTAAAAAGACCACCGAAAATATCTGAAAAACCACCACCTGATGATGAGAAGTGCATATTTTGTCCACCAAACCCACCACCAAACATATCTTCAAATCCAGAACCGTGTGAACCACCAGCAGAAAATCTGGGACCTCCACCAGCCATTGCTCTAATTTGATCATACTTCTTACGTTCATCAACATCTGAAAGTACAGTATTTGCTTCAGTAATTTCCTTAAACTTTGTCTCTGCACTTGCATCACCAGGATTTTGATCTGGGTGATACTTGCGCGCTAATTTACGGTATGCCTTCTTAATATCTGAAGCACTCGCATTCTTAGAAACACCAAGTACTCGGTAATAATCCTTATTGAAATAATCCTGTTGACTCATAGTACTCCTCTATTCTGAAATTGTTGCTACTTTTGCCACTCGCATTACTTCGCCATCGTATTTATAACCAGATTCAAGAACTTGATCAATAAGTACCTCACCAGAGTGTAAATCTTCACCCTCTTGTGGTTTATGGTTCATCAATGCTTCATGCAGTTTTGGATCAAAAACATCACCTTTTGCGCCATATTTAGTTACCTTCAACTTGGTTAAAACATCTTCAAGTTTAGTCGCTATACTGTAAAATGGTGAACCATCATCAAGATCACCAGCATCTTTTGCACGTCCAACTTCATCAAGAATTGGAAGTAGTTGTCTTACGGCGTTCTTAATTCCAGATGTTTGTGCAGTAGCAATTTCTTTAACCATACGAGCTTTATAGTTTACAAAATCTGCTCGCTCACGCATTAGAGAGTTCATCAAATCTTGAGTAGCACCTTCAGGTTCAGGCGAACCAGAGGAAGTATTATCTTCCTCCCCCTGGTTGCCGTCCTTTTCACTATGAAGTTCTGAATTTTCAGAAGATGCTGCAACTATTTTCTCAGCTTCCTGAAGTATATCAGGTATTTCGTTGTTTCCATCAGCTTCTTTTTCCATGAACTACTCCTCCACAACTTCTGCTTCTTCAGCATCTGCGCTTGCTGCTTGATCGCCACTTCCTGGAGTTTGTTCAGAACTTTCCTGTGTCTTGTACAATTGTTCGCCAACTTTCTGCGATGATGCCATTAGCTTATTCTGCGCCTCTTTAATTACATCTGTTGATGATTGTGCATCTTCAATGAGCTTCTTTAGAGCATCAATATCTGCCTGAATTTCTTCAACTAGCGATGCATCAAGCTTGTCCTTATTCTCATCTATAATCTTTTGCGTAGAGTATGCAAATGCCTCAGCCTGATTTCTGGTTTCTGCTGATTCACGGCGTTCTTTATCTTCTGTAGCATGTTCTTCAGCTTCTTTAACCATACGATCTATTTCAGACTTGTCCAACCCAGAACCACCTGTAATCTGAATGCTTTGCTCTTTACCAGTACCCTTATCTTTTGCAGAAACATGCACAATTCCATTTGCATCAATGTCAAAAGTCACATCAATTTGAGGGATTCCACGAGGTGCAGGTGCAATTCCAGAAAGTTCAAAAGTTCCAAGCATTTTATTATCTCTAGCGAACTCTCTTTCACCTTGATACACTTGTATTAAAACACCTGGTTGATTATCTTCTGCAGTTGAAAATATTTCAGATCTCTTAGTAGGAATTGCAGTATTACGATCAATTAGCTTTGTCATAACTCCACCCTTTGTCTCAATGCCTAGACTTAGTGGTGTAACATCAATTAGCAGAACATCTTTACGATCCCCCTGTAGAACACCAGCTTGTAAAGCTGCACCAACTGCAACAACTTCATCAGGATTTACACCCTTATTTGGTTCCTTTCCACCAGTTAATCCCTTAACAACTTCTGTAACTGCGGGCATGCGAGTTGAACCACCAACTAGTACAACATGGTTGATATCCCCAACTTTAACACCAGCATCTTTAATAACATCTAAAAATGGTTTACGCGTACGGTCAATGAGATCCTTGGTTAAATCCTCAAACTTTGCGCGAGTTAACTTCTCATCTAGATGAATTGGACCGTTTTCACTCATTGAGATATACTGCATAGAAATGTTGGTTTCTTGAGCTGTTGAAAGTTCTTTCTTCGCCTGTTCTGCAGCATCTTTCAGTCTCTGAAGCGCAATCTTATCTTTACTCAAATCTACACCATCTTTTGCTTTGACCTGTCCAATTAAATAGTCTACAATTCTACTATCCCAGTCATCTCCGCCTAAATGGTTATCTCCTGAAGTTGCACGAACTTGAATAGTTGAAAATCCATCATCATCTTTACCAATTTCAAGAAGAGACACATCAAAAGTTCCACCACCAAGGTCAAAAACAAGAATTAACTCATCTTCTTTACCTTTTTCCAAACCATATGCTAATGCAGCAGCAGTTGGCTCGTTAACAATTCTTAAAACATTAAGCCCAGCAATTTGACCTGCATCTTTGGTCGCTTGGCGTTGTGCGTCGTTGAAATATGCAGGAACTGTAATTACAGCATCAGTAACTTTATCCCCCAGATAACTTTCAGCATCTGCTTTCAACTTGGTCAAAATACGAGCTGAAATTTCTTGTGCTGTATATTTCTTGTCATCTATTTTAACGCTCCAATCCGAACCACCAATATGTCTTTTAACTGATGAAATTGTACGATCCACATTAGTCACCGCCTGCCTTTTAGCAACTTCTCCAACTAAAACCTCTCCAGTCTTAGAAAATGCCACAACAGACGGTGTCGTGCGCATTCCCTCTGCATTTGAGATAACGGTCGGTTCACCACCCTCAAGAACTGCAACACATGAGTTCGTTGTACCTAAATCTATACCTACTGCCTTCGCCATAATTAACTCCTTCACTAATTACTAATATACTTCCACTTTCAAAAGTTGAGCCTCTCACTATCAACTTTTAACAATTATAGCATACTCAAAATCATTTGTCAAGTACTTTTTTAAAAAAGTTTAGTGCTGGACCATTAACTTTTAAAAGTTCAGAGTATAAAAGCATACAGAAGTTAAATATTCATATTTCTACTCCTTCTTTTTATCTTCAACACAAGGGCTATTGCAAGCAGTATAAATGCCAGAGACAGAACTGGGAATACCCAAAATGAGTGATGACCAGCTAAATCACGGTATTCCGTGGTATCCTGTTTTTCATTTGCGTCAGTATCAGTATCAGTAGTGTCCAAATCATTGATTTTATCACGAAGTGAATCTTTTTCGGAAACTTTATGTTCTTTTGTGTTGTCAGTTTTTGTATCATCATCTCTCAAAGTTGTATCATCTCCCAACAAAGTAGAAGTAGGAGATTCTGTACCCCCATCGGTACTATTATGCGATTTACCAATATCACTACCAGTGGCTGGCTTATTACTCCGAAGACTATTCTTCGTCTTCGCGGTGCAATCACCAGAACTAGATGAACAGTTCGCAAATGGAGCTTGAATTGCATTTTCTGGTTGCTTTTGCTTAGCTTTTCTTATAAACGGCACTTTTTGGGGAATAGGAGAATGCGAGTCAGCTATTGCTTTAGGATTTACTACTTTATCAGTGACTCTTCTTCCAGTATTTTCGTGCCTACTTAATAAAAGTTTGCGTGAATTTTGGACTTCCTTAATTTCTTGTTTTTGTTTGGTAGAAACAGCACTATACGAACTAATATTTAAACTAAAACTAAAAATGGGACCGTATGAACTACTTAAATTTTGCTGATTAAGCACAAGTTCTTGCTTTTCCTTGGTATCTTTAATCTCTTGGGGACTTTTTGGAGCACTCCCTAAATTAGTACTTGGTAAATTACCTCTTGGTGGGTCTTGTAACTTGGTTTGTGAATTATTCAAAACATGTTGTTTGCGCACAACTTTTCGTTTTTTCTTGGTCTCTTGTTCTTGTTTGGTAGAAACAACATTATCCAAACTAGTACTTGAATCAAAATTAAAATAATCTGAACCGTATCTACGCACTAAAAACTCACGAAACTCTTCAGAATCATAACTGTGCCCTAAAATATCACGCAACTCGCTCAACTCGCTCAACGCATGATGAAACTCTTGGGAATCACTTAAATTAGTACTTGGTAAATTAGTACTTGGTGGTAGGGCTTGTGAACTACTTGAATTCTGCTGATTAAGCACAAGTTCTCGCTTTTTCTTAATCCCTTTAATCTCTTGGGGACTTTTTGGAGTACTCATCAAATTAGCACTTGGTAAATTAGCACTTGGTGGGTCTTGTAACTTGGCTTGCGGACTACTTAAAACATGCTGTTTGCGCACAACATCCAAACTAATACTTGAACCAAAATTAAAATAATCTAAACCGTATCTACGCACTAAAAACTCACGAAACTCTTCAGAATCATAACTGTGCCCTAAAATATCACGCAACTCGCGCAACTCGCTCAACGCATCATGAGACTCTTGGGAATCACTTAAATTAGCACTTGGTAAATTAGCACTTGGTGGTAGGGCTTGCGAACTACTTGAATTCTGCTGATTAAGCACAAGTTCTCGCTTTTTCTTAATCCCTTTAATCTCTTGGGGACTTTTTTGAGTACTCATCAAATTAGTACTTGGTAAATTAGCACTTGGTGGGTCTTGTAACTTGGCTTGCGAACTACTTAAATTCTGCTGATTAAGCACAAGTTCTCGCTTTTCCTTGGTCTCTTTAATCCCTTGAGGACTTTTTGGAGCACTCCCTAAATTAGCACTTGGTAAATTAGTACTTGGTTTGGCTTGTAACTTGGCTTGTGGATTATTCAAAACACGTTGTTTATAAGAATTATCTTGATTATGCAACTTCTTATGCAACTTCTGCGGACTTTTTCTTGAAACAGGCATATTTGCAGGACCTTGTGC
>JAIRWY010000026.1 GCA_031268675.1 Candidatus Ancillula glyptotermitis
CATGTGTGTATAACACACATAAGCACCTTAAATCAAACCACATGCTTATAAATAGCCTTAATGAAGGTCTAGGTTATAAAACCACCTGGATTTGCTCAAGAAGAAGTTTTTGTATGTACCTCCCCTGAATAAAAAAAGACTTGTATTTAAGAGGGGTTGATGATAATACTCATGGTGTTGTGGTTTGGGTGCGGATGCGTAAAAAGGAGACATCGTATAGGTAGTGTGGTATGAGTTATCTATAAAAAAACAACTCATAGTATTGCCATTTAAATATTTTAGTACTATATACTTGACAAATGCATTTTATTGTAGTATAATGTACTTAGTAACGTTGTGTATAATATAGTGTTGAAAGGAAATCGCATGTCTAATGTTGTTAATTCATTTGGAATTACATATCCACCCATAGATGAACTACTTGATAAAGTAAAGGAGGGTACTGAGAAAACTGCTTCAGATGACTCCAAGAAGGTAGGCTCAAAATTTGCATTGGCAGCATTAGGTGCGGTTCGCGCTCGTCAGATTGTGTCATACTATTCACAGCTGAGTGATGGACTATTGGAAAATGTTGGACCTCTAGTTGATCATTATCCACAAGAAAAAGCACTTTCAATTGCTATGCGCGAGATACATCAAGACCGTTTAGATTTACACTTGGGTGGTAAAATAAATAAAACCAAGAGTGAGAAGATTGATGCGCTAAACGATGAAAATGAGAAGAATTTACTGCTAAAAAGTGATGTTGATGCTAAGCTGGTTGAAACTGACATATCTTTGAATATAGAAGAATCTCAAAAAGAAGTAGACTAATTCCATATAAATGGTAGTAAACAATGAAGAATATTGAAAGACTAGTAACTGCTGAATCTGTGACAGAGGGACATCCTGATAAAGTGTGCGATCAAATATCAGATGCGATTGTTGATGATATTCTAAAACAGGACAAAAATGCGCGAGTTGCAGTTGAATCGGTTGCAACAACTGGACAAGTGCATATAGTTGGTGAAGTATCAACCACTGCATATAGTGATGTTTCTCGAATTGTACGCAAGACATTAGCAAAGATTGGATATACTTCTTCTGAGATTGGATTTGATGCTAATTCATGCGGAGTTTTGATTTCTATTGGTGAGCAAAGTCCTGATATTAAACAAGGTGTTGATAGAAGTGATGGTGAGTTAGGCGCAGGAGATCAGGGCATTATGTTTGGGTATGCAACTGATGAAACTAAGGAATTGTTCCCACTTCCTGCACTAATTTCGCACAAGTTGGCAAAAAGGCTTGCAGTAGTTCGCAAGGAGAATATTATCAGCGGTTTAAGACCTGATGGTAAGACGCAGGTGACGATTAAATATGTAGATGGTGTGCCAACTAGTGTAGAAACAGTACTGATTTCAACACAACATGATGAAAATAAACATTTAGATGATATTAAACGCGAGGTTAAAGAGCTTGTTGTTAATTTTGTGCTGGACGAAGTTGCCAAGAGCCTTACTTATCCGCTAAATGCACATGATTATCGTCTGTTGGTTAATCCTACTGGTAGTTTTATTATTGGAGGTCCTCAAGGAGATGCTGGTTTAACAGGTAGAAAAATTATTGTTGATACATATGGAGGTTCTGCACGGCACGGAGGTGGTTGTTTTTCTGGTAAAGATCCATCAAAAGTTGACCGTTCTGCCGCTTATGCTCTTAGACATGTTGCTAAAAATGTTGTTGGAGCAGGTTTGGCAAAGAAAATTGAACTACAAGTTGCATATGCGATTGGAGTCACTGAGCCAGTTGGACTATATATTGATACATTTAATACTTCAACAGTAGATGAGCGCATTATAATAGAGGCAATTCAAAGAGTTTTTGATTTAAAACCAGCAGGAATTATCAAACAATTAGATCTACTGAGACCTATATATGAGAAGACAGCAGCATATGGACATTTTGGGCGTGAGGATGATGATTTTACTTGGGAAAAGCTTGATAAAGTGGAAGATTTAGAGAATGCAGTAAAGGAGATAGTGAAAAATGGATAGTATTTTTAAGGTTGCTCCATCAATACTTTCTGCTGATTTTTGCAACTTGCAAAGAGATTTGGAGTTAGTCTCAAATTCAGATTTTGTGCATATAGATGTTATGGATTACCATTTTGTACCGAATTTAACAATTGGTGAACCAGTAGTTGAGCGAATTGTTGAAGTTGTAAATGATATCAACCAGAAAAATAAGAACGGACATGTATTATTTACAGATGTTCATTTGATGATAGAAAATCCAGATAGATGGGCAGAAAATTATGCAGAAATGGGTGTCTCTTCAATAACTTTTCATTATAATGCAACTTCTGCTCCAATAAGACTTGCAAGAAGATTGCGATCCCTTGGTGTTCGTGCATCAATATCGCTTAGACCTGCAGAATCTGCAGATGGAATTCTTGATATACTAGATGAATTTGACATGATTTTGGTTATGACTGTTGAACCAGGCTTCGGAGGGCAAAAATTCCTAGAAAATCAAATGAACAAGGTTAGTCTTTTGCGGTGTGCGATTGAAAAGTTGGAGTCGACTAAGCGTCCAATACTTCAAGTTGATGGTGGTGTTTCGCGCAAGAATGTAGAAATGGTTGCAAAAGCAGGAGCAAATGCAACAGTTGCGGGAAGTGCAGTTTATGGCGCTCAAAATCCAAGAGAAGAAGTTGAAATAATACGGAATTTAGGTTCAAGCGCTTTTGCTGCGAGTTGGAAAAGGTGATAAGTTGGTTAAAGATTCAAATTCAGACTATTTAGATGGCTCGCATATACTAGTGCGTACTCTTGAGGATCTTGGCGTTGATACCGTTTTTGGTTTACCAGGCGGTGCTATTTTGACAGTTTATGATGCACTTGAAAATTCTACGAAGTTTAGGCATATACTAGTTCGCCATGAACAAGGTGCAGGACATGCAGCATCTGGTTATGCAATTAGTTCTGGAAAGCCAGGAGTTGTTATGGTTACTTCTGGTCCAGCAGCCACAAATTTAGTAACTGCAATTGCGGATGCAAATATGGATTCTGTACCACTAGTAGTAATTACTGGTCAAGTTGCAACAAATCTCATAGGAACAGATGCATTTCAAGAAGCTGATATAGTAGGCATTACTCTCCCAGTTGTTAAACATTCATTTCTTATTACTGAAAGTTCAGATATTTCTAGTAGAATTTCTGCAGCTTTTCATATTGCAACTACTGGACGACCAGGTGTTGTATTAGTTGATATAACTAAAACTGCAATGACTTCATATGCACATTATAACTTCAACCAGAAGTTTGAATTACCTGGTTTTAATCCAAAACAACAACCAGAACATCAGTGTCTACAGGCGGCAATTGAACTGATTATTAACTCATCAAGACCGGTTATACTCGCAGGTGGTGGAACTGTACGCGCAAAAGCATCTGAAAATTTACTCAAATTCGCAAAATTGATTCATGCACCTGTTGTAACTACTTTGCAAGCGCGAGGTGTTATTCCTGACAGCGATATGCATTCACTAGGGATGGTTGGCATGCATGGAACAATTGCAAGTGCTGCGGCAGTTCAAAAATGCGACTTATTGATTGCACTAGGTGCTAGATTTTCAGATAGAGTTACGGGCAAAATCAATGAGTTTGCTGCATATGCAAAAGTTATTCATGCGGATATTGATCCAGCAGAAATTGGCAAGAATAGACAAGTTGATGCACCTCTTTTTGGGGATCTTAATGAAACGTTGAACTTACTAATTGAGTCTCTTACTGCAGAAAAATACACTGCACAAGATAGATCCAATTGGTGGAAATATTTGGAGAACTTGCAAATAGAGTACCCGCTTTATCTGGACAACGAACACGCGGAAGAATCAGCAAGAAATGGAATGGGCGCACTTAGTCCGCAATCAGTTATACAAAAAGTTGGACAAATCGCGAAGAAGTATGATGAAAATGCTATATTTGTTTCTGGAGTTGGACAGCACCAGATGTGGGCAAGCCAGTTTCTTGGACATGAAAAGCCACATAACTGGGTGCAATCTGCAGGTCTTGGTACTATGGGCTATGCAATTCCTGCTGCTTTAGGCGCAAAAGCTGCTAGAAGTAATAATGCAGTATGGGTAATTGATGGTGATGGTTGCTTTCAGATGACAAATCAGGAGTTGGCAACTAGTAGACTTACAGGTCTTCCTATAAAAATTATGCTGATTAACAATGGAACACTTGGAATGCCTCGTCAGTGGCAAACTCTGCTGTTTAATAAACACTACTCGCAAACAGACTTGCACGACGGTCCAGATGGATGGTCAAAGGAAATAGTTTACGGAGATGGTGAAGAAAAAGGTGGTGCTCCAAATTCTGGTATTCCTAATTTTGTCAAACTTGCAGAAAGTTACGACTGCCTAGCAATTCGAGTAACAAGATTAGAGGAAGTTGAAGACGCAATAGAAAAGGCAGCAAAAGAGAATGAACGACCAGTAGTTATTGAATTTGTTGTCGCAAAAGATGCACTTGTATTTCCAATGGTTCCTGCAGGCAAAAGCAACAATTCCATTATGTATACACCAACCGTTCAGCCACTGCTTGATGATGGTAATATAGGCAATAGAATAGAAGGTGAAGAATAAATGGTTAATGAGACGAAGACATACACACTTTCTATTCTTGTTGAAAATAAACCTGGTGTTTTAACAAGAGTTACTGGGCTTTTTGCGCGAAGAGCGTTCAATATCCATTCATTAGCAGTTGGAACCACGGAGGACGTTAAAGTATCTCGTATAACGATTGTAACTGATGAATCACAGGCACCAATTGAGCAAATCACTCTACAACTTCAGAAGTTGATCAATGTATTAAAAGTACAAATTCTTGATAGTGCAAAATCAGTTCATCGCGAGATTGTGCTCATAAAAGTAAACACAAGGCAAGGCAAGGATTCTGTTCGTCCAGAAGTAATTGGTGTTGCTAATCTATTTAGAGTAAAAGTTGTTGATGTTGCAGCAGAGTCTATTACAATTGAGGCAACTGGCAAAGAGTCAAAATTAGAGGCACTTGTCCAGGCATTGCTTCCGTACGAAATTTTGGAAATTGTTCGATCTGGCACAATCGCGATATCTCGCGGAAGGGACATCATCAATTTGCATCGTGAGTTTGGGGAAAACAATTTATAGGAAAGTAAATGTCATCAAGTAGTAATGTAGTAGTACAAAATATATATAATGCACCACATCTGGGTCATGCATTCAGTGCTGTGGTAAAAGTGCCTAGTTCAAAGTCGTTAACAAATCGGCTACTAATTCTGCAGGCTTTGTCAACTACTCCCCCAGTTTTAAAAAATGTTTTAGACTCAAGAGATGCGGATTTAATGAAGGCAGCAATCAAAAAAGTGCTATCTACTGATAAGAATGTTGAAATAGATGTTGGATTAGCTGGAACCGTTATGCGCTTTGTTCCACCATTTGCCTCTATTTTTCAAAAGAGAATACGATTTACAGGCGATGTAGAAGCATTAAAGCGACCAATGGGTCCAATTATTGCAGCACTTGAAGATTTAGGTGTACAGGTTCTGCGCGAAAACAGTGATTTTTTACCATTTACTACTGTATCTAGCGGAAAAATCGCTGGTGGTAAAATTCTAATAGATGCATCAAAATCTAGTCAATTCTTAAGTGCGCTGTTATTAGTTGGTGCAAAGTTTGAAGATGGTCTGATTATTCAGCATACTGGAACTGATGAAATTCCGAGTAGAAAACACATTGAGATGACGGTTGAACTACTTAGAAATTGTGGTGTTGAAGTTGAAGAGGATCTGCAAAAAAATACATGGAAAGTATATCCAGGTGAGATCCAGCTGCATAATACAGTTGTTGAGCCAGATCTGTCAAATGCAGCACCTTTTCTTGCTGCATGTCTAGCAAATCCAGATGGTGGTGAAGTCAGCATTCCAAACTGGCCCAAGTCTACAACTCAACCAGGTGCACTTTTCCCAGAAATTCTTGAAAGACTTGGTGCAAAAGTAACGCTCGTAGAAGAAAAAGGTGTACAGAATATGCTCGTTCAATCTACTGGTGAAATTAGGAGTGTAGATGTAAATTTGCGTTCTATGGCGGAATTGACACCTACACTTGCTGCATTACTTGCGCTTGCTGATGAACCGTCTATTATTCGCGGTATTGGACATTTGCGAGGACACGAGACAGACCGACTTTATGCACTTGTAACTGAAATCAACAAGATTGGACGAACTGCAAGAATTGGTGCAGATAATGACTCTATTGAAATTGCACAAATGCCTCAAAACGGTTTACACTCAGCAGTAATTGAAAGTTACAAAGACCACAGAATGGCAACATTCGGAACTATACTGGGACTTCGTATTCCAGATATAAGAGTAGTTGATATTGCAACAACTGCAAAAACTATGCCTGGATTTCAAGCACTTTGGGAAAAAATGTTGGGTCTATAATTAAAGTATGAATGACTTTGAGGAATACGAAAAGCTAGAAATGGGCTTTGAGCGAGCAACTAGTAAAAGATCATCTCGTCCACGAACAAAATTGGTTAAAGCAAATATTAACACAACTGAGGGTGTTGTAATTGAATCTCAACGAGGTCGCTATATAATATCAAGTCAAAATATGTGTCGTGTAACTGCGGTAAAATCTAGTAGATTAAGGAACTTTAGCATTGTTTGCGGTGATTTGGTCAAATTCAAAGAAGGAGAAGACTTAGCAAGAATAGTTGAAGTTTTGCCCAGAAAAAGTGTGTTAGTACGAACTGCTGATGATACAAAGTGCATTAAGAAGACAATTGCTGCAAATACTGATTATTGTTTAATACTAGTTTCTACAATTAACCCAAAACCACAAGAAGATTTCATCAGAAGATGTATAATTTCAGCAGAATCTGGTAATACTTGTCCAATTTTAGTGATTACAAAAACAGATCTTTGCTCTTTGGGCACCAATATACTGCAAATTATAGACGAAGTTCAGGTATTTGATTCACACGCAGATTATGATCGACTACTAAAAGTAATTGAATCAAAGACAGTGGTTCTAGTTGGACTTTCTGGAGTTGGAAAATCAACACTAATCAATAGAATTGTTCCAAATGCTGCAAGAAAAACTTCTGAAGTCTCAAAAAATGGAGATGGTCGACATACCTCAACCTCATCGTGTGCATTTTATGCTGGCACAACGTTAATAATAGATACACCTGGGATACGTTCATTTGGACTAGGGCATTTAGACAATAAATAAAACAGATTTTTGTAATGCGGTATCTACTTTTTTAAATTTTTGTACTTATACTACAAAAAACTTGCAAGTTTTTTGTAGTATAAGTACAGTTTCTTAATTTTTTATAATCTGCAGTATAAAAAACTAAGAAAAAATTTAAAAAAAGTGTGCATATCTACAGTATAATGTTAATGAAGATAAAATCCACAATAAATGAAAGGAATTGGAGTAATGAAGAGGAAGATCGCAAAAAAAGTGCTAAGTGTATTAACAATAGTATCATTTTTGCCTATAAGTCTAACTGCATGTGGTTCTCAGACGAACGCAAAGGAATTGCATATACTTGTTGAGAGTTCAAAAGTTCAACTAGATCCTGCAAAATCACAGAATCTGGCTAATACAACTTTAGGATTAGTGCTCAGAAGATTAACAACTTGGGATATTAAAAATGACGGTTCTGAAACAAAAGTAGTTCCTGATTTGGCAACTGATACTGGAACTCCATTTGAAAATGGTAAAAGTTGGAAATATACACTAAAAGATGGCATCAAGTTTGAAAACGGTAAACAAATCACTACTAAAGATATTAAATGGGGAATTGAAAGGTCATTTGCTGATGAACTTTCTGGTGGATTAACCTATCATAAAACACTTCTAGTTGGAGGTAACACTTATAAAGGACCATTTTCTGGTAAAGAATTAGACTCAATTGAAACTCCTGATGATAAGACTATTATTTTCCATTTAGAGCGTCCATTTGGCGACTGGCCGTGGATTGTGTCACAGCCTGCTTTTTCTCCAGTTCCTTCTGGAGAGAAGAATGTACAGACTTACGGAGAACATCCAGTTGCTAGCGGTCCATATAAGGTAGAAAGTTACGAACTCGGTAATAAATTGGTACTGGTGAAGAATGATAATTGGAGCAATGATAATGTGCGAGTTGGTGAAGTTCCTAAAATAGTATATGAAATGAACCAGAATCAGGATATTGCAACCGATCGTCTAATTCAAGATGCAGGAATTGATCAGTACACATTTTCAAACTCATTTGTTTCAACTGCAAAATTACCGCAGATTCAAAAGAATGAGCAGGCATCCAAAAGATTGGTTACTTCAAAAACTGGTTCATTAGCATATCTAGCATTAAATGTTAAATCTCCAAGTTTAAGTAATCTGGCTGTTCGTAAAGCATTGCAGTATGCGGTAGATAAAAATGCATACCGAGTTGCTTCTGGGGGTGAAATTGCGGGAGATTTTGCAACAACTCTAATAACTCCTGGAATTGAGGGGCGCGAGAATTTTGACTTGTACAAGTCAGATCCATCTGGAAATGTTGACAAGGCAAAGGAGATCCTGAAAGAAGCAGGAATTGAGCCAAGTAGCATAACTTTGAAGCTGATAACTGCATCTTCAAGCGCAGGGCAAACAACTGCACAAGCTATTCAACAAGGAATTGAACGCACTGGTATAAAAGTCGACATCGTGTCATTGGACACCGAAAGTCTTGACAAAGCACAAACTGGTGATGATCCAACCGCATATGATATAACACTACTGTCTTGGCAACCAGATTATCCTTCTGCAAATGGTAATATACAACCTCTGTTTGCAACAAGTGAAATAGGAGGTGGTAATTATAACCTCTCAAGATATTCAAATCCTGATGTTGATCAGAAGATTACTCAGGCACAAAGTGAAATAGATCCAGTTAAAGCAGGTAAGTTATGGGCTACACTTGATAAGGAAATCCTAGAGGATGCACCAGTTGTTCCACTAATTTATAAAACAACAACATGGCTTCCGGGTTCAAAAGTTAAAAACTTCTACATTGGACAATTTCCATCATACCCGAACTATTTGAAAGTAACAGTTGAATAAACCTACACATAGCGACAAGTGGATGGTGGGTTCAGTAGTTATTATTGTACTTACCATCCTTCTTGCTGTATTTGCGCCGCTGATCTGTAGTATAAATGGGCAAGATCCATATACATACCACTTGGATGAACTAGATAAATCTGGAGTTCCTTTACACAATTCAACATTCAACCACTGGTTTGGAGTTGAACCACTAACTGGTAGAGATTTGTTTGCAATTGTTGTATTTGGAGCTAGAACTAGTCTGCTAATAGGATTTGGGGCAACTGTTTTTGCACTACTACTGGGATCTCTTGTTGGTGTTATTGCAGGTTTCGTCGGTGGTAAACTTGATACATTTTTATCTCGCTCAACAGATCTAGTGTTGCTATTTCCAGAACTGATTTTCATGATTGCTCTTCGCTCTCTAATTCCAGACTGGTTTCCGCGCGAACTGTTGATGATACTAGTTATTGGCGCATTTGGCTGGGGGGCAATTGCTAGAGTTGTTCGGAGCCAGACTTTAGTACTTGCAAACGAAGGGTTTATATTGTCTAGTAGAGTGCTTGGAGCCAAGAAGTTTTACACAATTTTAAGGCATTTATTACCAAACCTTATGTCAACAATTGTTATTTTTGGTGCAATTTCAATTCCTGGAAAAATTGGTTCAGAGGCAGCTTTAAGCTTCTTGGGTGTTGGAATATCTGCACCAACTCCATCTTGGGGACGCTCAATCGCAGATGCTGTACAATGGATCAACGTGGATGCACTGTACTTGGTTTATCCAGGTTTGGCGCTATTTTTAATAACATTTGCCTTTAATATGCTCGGTGATTTTCTGAACAAGAAATATGATCCAAGGAGACTCTGAATGAAGTTGAAGTATATAGTCAATAAGTTTTTCCAGATGATGTTAATGCTACTAATTATAACATTCATCACCTTTATAATCTTCTACGTGCTACCAGCAGATCCTGCATTAAGAATGTGCGGAAAACCTTGTACACCAGAAAAACTGCAGTCGGTTAAGGAGTTCATGCAAATCGACAAGTCGTTTATTGTACAGTTTCTAGAATTTTTACATGGTATATTCTTCGGCCGCACATATAGTTCAAGTACTGGTGGTGTGGCAATTGTGTGTGACACACCTTGTCTAGGTTACTCATTTCAGGAGTCCAAAACGGTTACTGAACTAATTCTTGCTCGTATAGGGTCAACATTTTCAATTGCAATAGGTGCTAGTATTCTTGCAGTTATAATTGGCGTGGGCTTAGGTATTCTGGCAGCAAAATATCAAGACAAGTTACCAGATAAACTCATCAACAGTTTTTGCGTCATCGGAATTTCATCACCTGCATATTTAGTTGGACTAATTGCAGTTGCAATCTTTGGGTTCAAGTTCGCGGTATTTCCAAGCGGTGGATATGTGCCACTTGATCAAAATCCGTATGAGTGGTTTCATCATTTGATTTTACCGTGGCTCATTTTGGCTACAATAACTTCTCCTAGTTACATTAAGTTAACCAGATCTGGATTATTGAGCGCATTTAGTTCAGACTACTACTCTATGGCACGCTCAAAAGGATTAAGTGGTAGAAAACTCTTCATAAACCATGGATTAAGAAATTGCATGCTTGAAGTTGTAACACTTTTTGGACTAAATCTAGGCGGATTACTTTCAGGTGCAGTATTAACAGAAACCGTATTTTCAATGAACGGACTTGGTAAATTGATGATTCAAGCAGTTGGAGTTACAGATATATCCATAATCTTAGGGTGCACATTATTTTCGTCATTTGCTATTTTACTTGCTAATTTTATGACAGATGCCCTATATTTTGTACTTGATCCAAGAGTTGTAATAAAAAGAGCATGATGAAAGCAAGTTTTGTGTTATAATGTATATGTTAGGTTTTTGAAATTAGGAGATATGATGCGAAAAGCAAAAATTGTTTGTACGATTGGTCCAGCAACTCAGAGTCTGGATCAAATGGTTAGACTTGTTAGCGCAGGTATGGATGTTGCGCGCCTTAATAGGTCTCATGGTGATTCAAAAACCCATGAATTGGTTTATAACAATGTCCGTGAAGCTGCCCGTAAGACTGGTAGAAATGTAGCAGTTTTAGTAGATTTACAAGGTCCTAAAATTCGTCTAGGCAAGTTTGCTGAAGACAAAAAGTATGAACTGATCAAGGATGATCTTGTTGTCATTACTGTTGATGATATTCTTGGTCAGAAGCAGTCAAATGGTGAAATAGTAGTAGGCACTACATACAAAGGTTTACCAGGTGATGTTAAAATCGGAGATCCGCTTCTTATTGATGACGGAAAAGTTCGATTAGAGGCAATTGAAGTTACTGACAACTATGTTAAAGCTAAGACAGTTGTTGCAGGTCCTATTTCTAACAACAAGGGTATAAATTTGCCTTGGGCTGCAGTTGCTGTTCCTGCACTTTCTGAAAAAGATAAAGATGATTTGCGATGGGCTGTAAAAATCGGTGCAGATATAATTGCGCTTTCATTTGTTAGAAGTGCTAGCGATTATGAAGACGCGCTGAAGATAATGGAGGAAGAAGGTCGCATAATACCAGTTATTGCGAAGATTGAAAAACCCCAAGCTGTTGATAATCTTGAAGAAATTATCAAAGCATTTGATGTTATTAT
>JAIRWY010000096.1 GCA_031268675.1 Candidatus Ancillula glyptotermitis
CCAAAGGTTGTATAACCTTTGGATTTCTAGCGGGCTTTGCCCGCACGGCACGCCAGCAATTACAGATTTTCATCTTTTTGTGGTAAAATAAGTCCGAGCCTTTTGGAAGAAAGGCACCAATCCCTGAGGATTTTCAATTTTTCCGCCTTGCGGGCGGAAAAATTGAAAATCCTCAGGGATTGGTGTGAATGTGGGGACTTGACAAGCAGAAAAATGTGGGGTATAATGATAATGTAGTAAAAGTTACTACACCTCAGATTTGCACTGTGCATTTTGAGTAGTGGTTTATTAGTTAAGGAGAGTGCTATGAAATGTAGTATAAAAAAGAAGGTCACTACTGCAGTTTTTGCATTAGCTCTTGGTTTGTTTGGTGTTGTTGTGCCAACAGTTATTGGTGTTGATACGACGAATGCTGGTGCAACGACAATAAATGACTGCAGTTGGTCGTACAACTCTCAGAAAGCACATAATGGTAGTTGTTTTGAAGTTCGTCACGTTAGTGTTTCAAACAACAAATATTATTTTGGCTCATGGGTTGCAATGAATAACGACTCTTCAAGTGGTGTGTTTTCTAATGTCCAAGCGTTTGGTATTGACGTACATGTTGCATCACCTGAAACTATATTTCATAGGCAACTTACGGTTTTGTAATATGAAAAATTTGAGATATATAACCCTACTAGTTGCATTTACTTTTGTTGTGAGTTCTTGTGGTCAATCATCTGGAAGTTCATCAGGAGAAAACGATGCTCCAAGTGCAGGTCGCAATCTTACAAAATCAGACTTCAAAGGACCTTATGCAAGTGAGTTTTATAGCATATACAAGGATGTCAAGATGGATTCTATTGCAAATGTTTTGGCAGACAGCGACTTGTCTGTTCAGGATATTAAAGACATTGAAGATGCTTATAGTAGTTGTATGCTTCAATATGGTTACAAAACAGAGTTTGACTCGCAAATGAGAGAAAGTCTTGAGCGCACAGATGGTAAATCCATTTTGAGTTCTTCGGTGAGTAATGATAGCACTGAGAAGCAGGAAATTTGTTACCAAAAAACCAGTTTACCAAACATTCAAATGCTCTACAACAACATTAAAAGTAACCCGAATAAGGAAGATATGGCGACATTAATTGCAAGCTGTTTAAGTAAAAAAGGACTTGCGCCACAAGGTTATACAGCTGATGAATATAAATATGACAATGGAGAAAAGGATCAGAAATATCATGGAGTTATTGCTAAGATTAATGGTTCAGACTCGTTAAAAACTGGTTACATTCCAGAAGAAACTGCTGATCAAAAAACTTTAAACCAGTGCCAAAATAATCCACTTGACTAGTTAGTAAGATCTTTCAGAAGACAATCCTACCGAAAATCTTGGAAATGCTTCACCTCAAATGTGTGGTATAATACTACTTATAGTAAAAGTTACTATACCTCAGATTTGCACTGTGCATTTTGAGTAGTGGTTTATTAGTTAAGGAGAGTGCTATGAAATGTAGTATAAAAAAGAAAATCACTACTGCAGTTTTTGCATTAGCTCTTGGTTTGTTTGGTGTTGTTGCGCCAACAGTTATTGGTGTTGATACGCAAAAAGCAAACGCGGCAACATATTGTTGGAGCAATTTATTAAGTAGTAGTGTTCAGAATGATTCGTGTTCAAAAGCTGCTTTTGCGGAAGCTTTCAATAATGGTTCATATACGCAACGAGGTCCTTGGGTTACTTCTGGTAAAGTTTCTCGTTCTGCTGGTGATATATGCTACTTAAACAACGGCGTGATTTGGTATGCTTAAGCGGAAAACGTTCTTTGCTTTTTTGACTGTTACGGTATTTTTTGTGGCTGGATGTTCTAGTATTTCAGGACATTCAGCTACGGAATACAGTGGGAAATTTTCAGGAAATCCAAGTAGTCCGCATTACGCTGAAATTAAGGATTTGTATGACAAATCGCCTGAATCATGGGCTAAAAAAATACTAGAAGATGGTAAAATAACTGATGAAGAGTTTTTTGAATCTCGCAAGTATCAAGATGATTGCTACATGCAGTATAATGCTAAAGTTTCATATGATGAGTATGGATACATTACAGTTGAAAATCTGTCAAAAGACAAGCCTACCAAAAGTCTTGGAAGTGTTTGTAATACTGGGGGATTGTTTATTCCCACATTGTACTTTATAATCAAATCCAATCCTGATGATAGTGACATATACGAACTACAGCGCAAATGTGCTATTGAAGTTGGTCTTGCTCCAAAAGAGATGGTACTTGATGATTTGATGAAAATGTATGAAAACCACGCGTTTTCTTGGGATGCAAATAATATACGTTGGGAAAGATGCGCAAAAGACCCTCTTGGAACCGTAAGTTCTTGGAAAAAGTAGATGCAATATACTAGTTCCCTTAATTGCAAGCGCAAAATGCGATCAGCATGATGGATACAAAATCCCGCGCAAAAACTTTCATCAAATTGAACTTGTTCATAGTTTAGTCAATAGAGTTTTGAAATATTTACTTTTTCACCTGTTTGTTGGTCTACAGCTTGTATAAATTTCTTTATTGCCTTACCTATTAGTTGTCTTTCTATTTCAGATTTTGTCATTTTGTCAGCAACTTTCAAAACTTCAAGACGCTTATACTTTTCTTCTCGCGAAGATACGCAAACAACTAGAAGTTGAACTGCTCGCAAGTGATGTTGATGTTAAAACTGGGAGATTGCTCAGACCGAATCTTCGTGGAGTTGAAAAGGTCAAGGTGTATAAAATGCGTTATGAAGGCACTCCAATAGATAACTTCTACACGGATTCACTATCTGACAAGCCCATGATGGACCTGGCAGAAAATGCACATCTAGTTAAATAATGCACATTCAAATACCTAGATGAGTTTGATACTATAAGATCTGATCACAATGAAGATATCAAACCAGTCTAGTAGATTAGTACTGTTGCGTAAAACACTTGACAAGAGAACTCAAAGTATGTTATAATAAAAAGGCAAGTTTTATTTTACTAAAAGAAGAAATTATGCACACACACAAACTAAGCAAGTTGGTAGCAGTTGTTACTAGTATTTCGTTGTCGTTCGTGATATTGAATATTGCGATCGTCGTGGCAAGTGCTGTAACTCAAGATGTAGATTCAAAAGGCAATCTTTATACAAGCGTTAAATGAAGAGTTGAAGCCATATTTACATGATTATTCTGAGCAAACAAGTAATATCAGCAACCACCCAAGTGATGGATATACATATTTTGAGAATAATGATCCAAGAGTTGCGACATTTGCAGACAAATTATATATCAATGTTAAAGGCTCAGAAAACTTAAAGACAAAACAAGATGTTGAAAATTTTATAAATTCTGACCATACGGATAGAACAGTAATTATGGTTACTTCGCGCGATGCCAGCCAAAGAGAAAAAATAATCGGTTTCTATGATGTTGATCCTGAAAATTTTACTACTGCTAGAGGTTTTATCACTACTTTTGGTGCAAAACTACAACTATTATCTGATGATGAACAAATCGTTGAACAAGGATTTGAGTACTTAGCAGATCATAATTTTGTTGGTGCTAGCGTAGGATCATGTCCTGCTAATCCAAAAACTGCTGATGCATGTTTACTTGGTGCAAGAGACAGGAAGAACTTGTAGTACTTAGATTCTTGAATCCGCTATATTTATCTTAAACTTGGAAACTTAGGAAAGACTTCTAAATGTGCATGGTGAGTGTTGCACTTGAGATGCAGATGCAGTTGAAAGCAAAATGTCATAGGCATGTGGTATAATAGTAGGTATGGATGAATTTTCTGTTGATGAGTTACCTGATGTAAAAACTCCTGATGGTTTAGCGGTTTTGCGTCATTCGTGTACGCATGTTATGGCGCAGGCAATTCAACGGCTGTGGCCAAAAGCTAAACTTGGAATTGGTCCAGTTGTTGAAGATGGGTTTTACTACGATTTTGATCTTTGCGAATCTGAAATAAGCACATTCTCACCTGATATGTTCAAACAAATAGAAAAAGAAATGCAAAAGATTATTAACGAATCTCAAATTTTTGTGCGGCGAGTTGTTAGTTTTGAAACAGGATTAAAAGAACTTGAAAACGAACCGTATAAGTTGGAACTTGTGGAAAAAAAAGGTAGTAATACCAGTAAATCAGTAGGCGCAGAAAATACCACTAACTCAGAAACAGAGTTAACAATTTACGAGAACTATCGGGTTGCACGCGAAAAGGAACTTGATAATGCAGTAAGTGGTAAAGAACTTGGAGTTGTTGGTGATGCTGCTGATAAGAAGTATGTGCGTGTATGGTATGATTTGTGCAAAGGCCCCCATTTACCAACTGCAAAATTGCTCGGTAATGCATTCAAGATCATGAAAGCATCTTCTGCTTATTGGCTTGGAGATGACAAGAATCCAGCAATGCAACGGTTATATGGAACTGCATGGAGTTCAAAAGAAGAACTTACTGCTTACTTGATACGTCTTGAAGAAGCAGCAAAGCGCGATCATAGAAAACTTGGTGTCGCACTAGATTTGTTTTCATTTCCTGATGAAATTGGTTCTGGACTTGCAGTTTTTCATCCAAAAGGTGGTATAATTCGCATGGTTATGGAGGAATACTCGCGCAAAAAACACATTGAGGCAGGATACTCATTCGTAAATACACCGCACATTACTAAAGGAAGTCTGTATGAAATTTCAGGACATCTGAATTGGTACAAAGATGGTATGTTTCCGCCCATGCACTTAGACGAAGAGTTAGATGAACACGGAAATGTTCAAAAACCAGGTCAAGATTACTACCTAAAACCTATGAACTGCCCAATGCATACACTAATATATCGTACTCGCAACCGTAGTTATCGTGAACTACCGCTGAAGTTATTTGAATTTGGAACTGTGTATCGTTATGAGAAATCTGGTGTTATTCATGGTCTTACACGCGTTCGTGGATTAACTCAAGATGATGCACATATCTACTGCACACGAGAGCAAATGGAGGCGGAACTTACTTCATTGTTGAATTTTGTCCTTGAGCTACTAAGAGACTATGGGCTTAACGACTTCTACCTTGAACTTTCTACCAAGGATCCGAACAAGTATGTGGGAAGTGATGAGATTTGGGAAGAAGCAACCAGTACACTTGAGAAAGTTGCTCATGATTCTGGTCTTGAATTAGTTCCAGATCCAGGTGGTGCTGCGTTTTACGGCCCCAAGATTTCAGTGCAAGCGCGAGATGCTATTGGGCGTACATGGCAGATGTCTACTATTCAGCTGGATTTCAATACACCTGCAAGATTTAATATTACTTATCAGAGTAGTGAAGGAAAACTTGAACAACCAGTTATGATTCATCGTGCGCTATTTGGCTCTATTGAGCGCTTTTTCGGAGTTCTTACTGAACACTATGCAGGTGCATTTCCTCCTTGGTTAGCGCCTATCCAAGTGCTTTTAGTGCCAGTTGCGGATGAATTTAATGCTTATCTTGAAGATGTTGCTGCAAAATTGCGTGCAGGAGGAATACGTTGTGAGTTGGATACTTCAGATGATCGTTTTCCCAAGAAGATTAGGAACGCATCTCAGTCAAAAGTACCGTTTATTTTAATTGCAGGTGAAGAAGATGCGAGTGCAGGCGCAGTTTCATTCAGATACCGTGATGGTTCGCAAGAAAACGGTGTTCCATTAGACACTGCTGTTGCGAAAATTGAAGATATTGTCAATAGACGGGTGCAGATTTAGTGTCTACCTCAAATACGGATGATGTTCAAATTGAAGCTGCAAGTGAATATGCTAGTCAAGAGGATTGTTTTGACAGACTTTGGACTCCTCATCGCATGGCGTATGTCAAGGGCGATACTCCGCGCGCGCGACATGGACAAGAGTGCCCGTTTTGTCTAGCACCGCAAAAAACAGATGAAGAAGGATTGATTGTCTACAGAGGACAAACTGCATATGCATTGATGAATCTCTTTCCCTATAATTCTGCACATATGCTGATTTGTCCATACCGTCATGTTTCGCGCTATGAAGATACAACAGTTGAAGAGCGAAATGAAATTAGCAAGGTTACTGCAGATGCACTTCGTACTTTGCGAGAGGTAATTGCTCCAGATGGCTTCAACTTAGGCATTAATCAGGGAGAAGTTGCAGGTGCTGGAATTGCCGCACATTTACATCAACATATTGTACCTCGTTGGTCTGGAGATGCAAACTTTTTCCCGATCATCGCACAAACTAAGGCAGTTCCAACCTTACTTGGTGAAACACGTAAAAAACTACAAGAAGGTTGGTGTGAATGACCATATTCTGGGGAATTTTACTAGGTTGCTTTATACTTGTACTTTTTAGCTTGCCGACCGTACTCTGCGCGAAATTACTGCGTGGACGAGATTTTGCACTTATGGCATCTGTAACACTATTAGTCTGGTTAGTTAAAATAGTGTTGCTTATCGTTATTTTCACTTTGCTACACAGTCTTACATTTTTTAATCACCAAGTGTTCGCAATAACCGCCCTTTTAGGTGCACTAGTAATTACTATTCTTGAAGTGTTGCATTTTCGCAAAACTGCCAACACTCAAATAAACACCTGATACTCCCTATTCGTCCTCTAAAACCACTTGCTCAAAACACATCTTCAAGCATTTTAAGGAGAAGTATGTTTATTCATCATCTGATGCTGGAGTCCACCTCTTTAACAGCAATGGGAAATCAACTGCTGGAATTTTCACCTCAATAAAGTGACCACAGCTGTTATCTGCAGATGCTTGTTCTACTGCTCTACGTAATTGTCCAATAGTGGTGACCGTGTATGTGGCAAAACTTGGTGCAAAGCCCTTTGCGAGCGCCTTCCAGTCAAATGCACGTATTTCGTGGTAGTTCGCTTGAGGTTTTTGTATAGACCGTTCAATTGTATAACCATCATTGTTGACTATAAAAATAATTGGTTTAAGTCCCTGTGCCTCAAAACCAGACAAGTCCTGAATTGTCAACTGCGCCGCACCATCTCCAGAAAATAGAACATTTCGTTTGTCTGCATGTAGTAAATTTACACCAACGGTTGCTGGAAGTGCATATCCAATTGAACCCCAGATATTCTGTGTCATCAAGTTGGCATTTTTAGGCATTCTTATTTCAAGCAGCCCAAAAAAACATGTGCCCAAATCGGATATGATGTTGAGTTGCTGATCAGTTGTATTAAACCAGTTTTCAATTTCTGCCCAGAATGTACTCTGCTCTAAAGCAGTATTTTCTGATATTTCTGGCATTTTATCATCAATTTGGTTTAAAACATCTAGTTCTTTGAGATTATTCTCATCAACAATACCCTCCGCAATCAATTCAAGTAAACAATTGTATAATACAGGTACACTCTGCCCAAGAGTTATTCCAGTATAGTTTGCAAATCCAATTCTGGCATCATTAAGCCCCAACTCAATCGCCTGATTAACATTGAACTTCTGCGTAAAATTCCCAAGTGCAATCTCCCCGAAAAGTACACCAATTAGAATAGGCAAAGGTGCTGAATCAATTATCTTGCGGACTTTTGGGTTTGGCGTAATTCCACCACAATAAAGACCTAAGTAGTTTGGATGATCTGCGTTCAAAAGTGTAGAAGTGTTAATTTGCGAGGCGATTTTAACACATGGTAGGTCTGCTAGTGCTGCAATATTTTTCTGTTGATTACGACGATAAACCAGCATACCAGCCAAAATAGTAAATGGATTCTGGTTCGTTTGAGCGTACTCTTTAAGTCTATCTTTTAGATCTTCTTTGAACTGCTTAAGTGCTACTTCTGGTGCTATTACAATTTGAAGTGGAGTTTTCAAAGGTTCACTAGGTACTTCAAGCATAGCAACATCATTTGGAATTCCAATATATCCTGGCCTAGAATAAGTTAATACATCAGCAATTACTTTGTCAAGTGCCTCTGTAATCTTCACAGGATCATATGAGCCATCTGTCTTCAAAAACCGCTTGTCAATAAAAACTCCAGAAACAGTCATTTCATCAAAAACTCGCGCAAAATGCTCATAATCACCATCTGTTAAAGTGTGATGCCATGCCTTATTAACAGCAAGTTTATCTACATCTGGAATACCAACAATATGTACAACTGGAACATTTTCTGCATATGAACCAGCAACCGCATTTACTGCAGAAAGTTCGCCAACACCGTAAGTTGTAATAAAAGCACCTAGTTGACCTGCGCGAGCATAACCATCTGCCGCATAACCTGCATTGAGCTCGTTAGTTCCGCCAATCCAACTGAGATCATCACTACTAATCATCTCGTCAAGTATCTGCAAGTTAAAATCACCAGGAAGTCCAAACAAATGCCTAACACCATGCTGTACCAATCTCTTGGTCAAATATTGTCCAACCGTAATCAGTTCGGGTATTTCATTCGCGCACAAAACATCACCAGGCATAATTTCCTCTCATTTTTCAAACTTTTATATATATTATATCATACTGTTATGTTACGAAGTTGTTAACGCACTGCGCGAAATACTAGAAGCATTACTTTTATACACAATGTGCAGTCAACCAAAATATATAATGAATAACTGGTTGTAGTGTGTCTTAGATTGGGCGCGGAATAAATTAGTTGTAAAATGTCATACCACTGTGGTATAATGAACTAATGGTAAATTCAAAGTTAGCCGAACTAGTTAATGATGATGCTAATAAAGTTTCATCCTTTCACTTTGATGCGCAATTTGATAACCAGTCAAAAAATAACATAAGTAGCAGTAAAAAGCACACGAAAAGCAAAAAGTCCAGACAAGAAAAAGTTCAAGTTCCCAAAACAAACCGACGAGGAGATATTAAGACTAATCGTAAAGGTGAAGTGAAGTATAAAACACGCATTAAAAAATTCAGCAAGAATGGTGAAGAGTTGTTTGACGTTTATGGAGCTCAAAAATTTGGACTACCTCGTGGGAAAAAAGCACTAATTGCAATATTGGCTATTCTATTAAGTGCACTTATTATTGCTGGTATATTGATTACACGGTTTTTATCACGTGTTGAAACGAATCTCAATGGAGGAGTAGTTACTGGTAGTATTTCAGATGTTTTAACAAAAAGTGTCCCATTAAAAGCTGATAAGTGGGGGCGTACCAACATTGTAATTTTCGGTACTTCAGAGGATGATGATGGACATGGTGGTGCTTCACTAGCAGACACAATTATGGTGCTGAGCATTGATCAAGCTACTGGAGGAGCAAATACAATTAGTATTCCGCGTGATTTATCTTATTATGATAAAGAAGTTGCGAAGTCTTCAATTGGATGTGATCAGGGTTCGAGGTGGAAAATAAATGCTGCCTATGATTGCGGAACTCAAATAAATAACGGTGATGAACGGCAAGGTTCATTGCATATGGCAAAAGTTATATCAGATGTTCTAGGAATAGACATCCAGTACTATGTAAAAGCGAAGTGGGGTGCTTTAATAGGCATTGTGAATGCAATTGGGGGTATAGATGTAGTCCCCTACACAGATAGCCCATATGGCCTGTATGACGTAAACCAGAGCCTGATATTAGGAACTGGACAAGTACATCTTGATGGTGATGGTGCGTTAAGGTTGAGCAGAGCAAGAAACTCTGATGGTGGATATGGTCTCTCTAGGTCAAATTTCGATCGTGAGCTAAATCAACAACGCGTTGTTCAAGCAATTCGAGATAAAGCAACTTCTAGTGGAGTCCTTTTTGATCCTCAACACATTATGGATATTACGGAAATAATTGGCACAAATGTTCTAACCAACATCTACACTTATGAAATTCGTAGTTTAGCGGCTGCTTTGGGCAAAATGACAAAAGCTGTTTCTGTACCACTCCAAGGTCCAAATGACGCAGGTGAAGAAATAAACCTCGTTATTAACGGTGTCTCAACTTATGCACCAGGATTGGGTTCTGTTGTTTTACCAGCGGAAGGTGAGTACGAATATGAGAATATACATGAATACATTGCTGGTATACTTTCAGGGAAAAAGCCGAAAGAACCAAGTAATTCAACCACTCCTCCATCTACTTCTACTGATGAATCTGATCCAGCCACTTCTCAATAGGAGTGCAGATGGCTAGAATTGGTGATGTTTTGGATGCGTTGTACTTGAAAAAAGTTGATGCATATTACGCAAATTCTGCAGTATCTGACACTTTTTTGGCTGAAAAAAACCTAAATATTCCTACTAATCGCACCTATGGTGGACAACTTCTAGCTCAAAGTATGGTTGCTGCGAGTTTAACGACTAGTGGGTATAGATTGCCAAATTCTTTGCACGCATACTTTATTCTACCAGGTGCATTAGACAAGCAGATTTTATATCATGTTGAACGATTACGAGATGGTGCAGCATATTCCCATAGAGAAGTTACTGCAACTCAAACAGATGCAAGTGGTAAAAGGCGCAATATTTTCAAGTCGCAGTTAAGTTTTCATGAACCAGAAAAACTAAATATTGCATTTGCAGCACCTGAATTTCCGCAGGTTCCTGCTCCAGAGTCCACTACTAGTTTTGAAGATATGTTCAAAGCGGACATTGGAAAAGATGCATGGACAGAATATTTTCGCTTCCAGATGCCATTTGAAATTCGCCAGATTTCCCAAAACTTGTTCTTTGGACGAGATCAAAAGGCACTTGATGGTATACGATCTCCAGAACTTGTGTGGTTTCGTGTTCGTCCAGAAGAAGCACATCTTTTAGCCGAAAACATGCACTTAAAAAGGCAGTTGCTTCAGCGAGTCCTGTTGACATTTTTTTGCGATCAGTTTGCATTTGCACCAGCACTACGGCAATCCACACTTAGTTGGACAATTCCTGGAGCAGCATATGCAAGTCTTGATCATGCGATGTGGTTTCATGAGGACATTGATCTTTTAGACTGGAACCTGCTTTATGGAACATCTCCAAACGCTGCAGATGCAAGAGGTCTTGGAGTTTCATATATCTTCAACCAGAAACACAAGGTCGTTGCAACGGTTGCTCAAGAAGGAATGCTGCGCGCAAACTTGCCTAGTAGCTGAAAATTGCGAACTCTTACTTCAGCCACTATTCTATTTTGAACACTGTAAAATCAATTCCAACATCTACATCATAGTTAATTCCCTGAGCATATATAATACCAGTACTAGTAGGATTATCCAGACCTAAATAGAAGATGTTATTATATACCGCTCCCAATAATATCAAAGCCTTTTTCCACGAAGAAGTTCAATATAAAGCTTTCGCACAAATTAACTTCACTTCTAGTTGGTTCAATAAACCGCGTGCCAATTCCAGCAGCAATATAGTAAACCATGTAGTTCATATTCCATGGTAATAGCCAAACCTTGTTAATTTCAACACTTCGCAATAACTGCACAATTTCAAATAAAATCTTCTCATTATCAAAGACTCCTGGAACCATAGGAACTCTAGGAATAATCATGTTTTCCTGCACCTGATTAAGCAAATGTAGATTTCTTAATAATATGTTCTTGTTAGATTTACCATCAACATCTGTGAGCATTCGAACTCCAAATAACCATATATCAACATAATCCAACACTAATTCGTAGGTTCTTGTTAATAGAAGTCCAGAAGTTTCAACTGCAATATTTACACCATTTTGTTTTAGGATTTTCAGGAACTCTAAAATTTCATCAAGTTGAATTAATGCTTCACCTCCACTTAAAGTTATTCCATCACATAAAGCTAAATATGGCTCTATTTTCGTAAATAACTCTTGCGCAGATAGCCCCTTTGTAGGTAATATAAGTGCAGATGCAGAAATATTAGCAGAACTTTTTGGACAAGTATCAACGCACAGTCCACATTTTGTACAATTTGCGCGATTTAATATATGCTTCCCGCTCACAAATGAATGCACATCATTTGGACATGCTTTTACACATTTTCTGCACGAAATACATCTTTCTGCAAAAAATAGCAAAGGAGATGATTCTGGTATTGAATGCGGAGAATGACACCAACTACACTTAATATCACAACCCTGAAAATAGACTACAAGTCGATTCAACGGTCCATCATATTTTGAAAGTGGAGCAATACCGAAGTACTTAAGCACCATAAACTATACAGAACCTGCAAAGTCAATTGGGCGGTTGATGTAGTTTTCCATATGAGAAAGTGGTAGAGTAATAAATGGAGTTTGCCATCCACCGATTCTGACATTTATATTAGCATACGGAGCTAATAATTTTGCTGCATCATCACTATTTGTCAAGGCATTCGCGATTTTCACTTTTTCATAAATCTCTTTATAAATTGAACTTGAACCAACAGAAAGAGTTAGCATTGGAGATTTTTTATCTATAGCTAACTTTAGGATTTTGAAAATTATATCAGAACTAGAATGTGCTTCATCTAGGCAAATATCAGTGATAATTCCTGCACCAAATCTATCAATTCCTAGTTTTGAGAATGATTCAAGTATACCAACCACTCCATTTGAGGAAGTTCCTGGAACAGGAGAGAAATTCGGAGCCAGTGGATCTCCTAAATTGCGGTCTGCAGAAGCAGCAATTGACCTGCCTTGCCAGTTATACTGCTCAAATGTACCAGCACCAACTGTAATTTTTACATTGAATTTCTGAAACTTCTCTTCAAAAGATTCGCCATAATAACCAGTTAGTGAACGAAGTGAAACGATTTTGTCAAGATTTTCAGCTTCTGGCTTTTTCTGATACAACTCTTTAGCAAATGCAGCAGAATTTTGAACTGTATTATAGCATATATCCAAAACTTCTCTAGTTATTTCGTCAACTTCACCGTCATTGTTTGCAAACTTTCCAGTATTAGTATCAAAATCCACTTGAATAGAAGAAAATTTGTCTTGTAGTTTCCGATTTGTTACATCACCTGCTATAAAATTACTTCTAAAAGCACTTATTACATCATCAACCTTATATTTTCCAACTCCACTCTCTGGGAAAACCCACTTCTTAATTGCTGCAAGTGTATTAACAACATTCGGAATTCCGCCAAAAACAACTCCTGCTAAATTATAATCAACTCCTCCCCATGATTTATCACGCCCTTTTTGTATACAACCATCTAGCATTGCAGACAACAGTAGTGATGGAGATGCATATTCATCTATCATATAATACAAGAACATTGACAAAACGGCTTGATCTACAAAAAATCCCACTTGATCTTTAAAAATTTGCATCAATTCCGTGAAACTTCTAGGAGTTTTTGTTGCAGGAGCGATTTTAGCACCTCTAAAAAGCTCAGAATCTGGCGAAATCGATGCACCTGAATTCAGTGCTACTTCAAGCGCACTCATGGCATTAAACATGGAAAATGTCCAATCACATTTACCGTTCAAAATTGGCTCCCAGCACCCGTCAACACAATAATCGTTCGCAAGTTCTTGTGCGTTCTGTATAGCATCAAGATCATCTTGTGGTATATCCTGTAATAGAGAATTATACAACGCAGGAATCATTGTTTCATCATTCAAAATTGCTGGATTGTTTTTAGTTACAGATAAAGCATCACCAACTGCTGTTAACAATTCGTGCGGAGTATTCTGATGTATTCTGATATAAATACCTGGAGTTGATAAGTTCACATTTTTGAATGCTTCCAGAATTAAATATGTCATAGAATTTGTTGCATCATCTCCTTTTGGAGTTTTGCCACCAATAATTATATTTTGTAAGAAATTGTTTATACCAGCTCGTTGATCAATAAAGTATGGATGAGTTCCTAAAACAGTTGCATAATCAACATGGTCTTGCTCGGATATATTGTTCATATTTAGATTTAACCGACCAGCTAACTTTATAATAAAGCACTCAAAAATTTCAAGCGCCCTTTCCTTGTCGTTTTCTTTTTCCAGATATTCATTTAAAACCTGATCCAAACGCCCCAGTGAAATAAAATTCATGGAAGAATGCAATGCAATGTGATAAAACGCTATACTTTGTAATGCTTCATGAAAAGTTTCAGCTGGATATTTTGGAACTTTTCTCGCTATTTCAGCCATTTTCAGAAGTTCTTGATGTCTTGTGCTGTTTATATCCAGTTTATTTGCGTAATTCTCAGCAATGTCTGCAAAACTTTGTGCATATTTTATTACAGCCTCACATGATATTTTCACGCCTTTATAAAAATCTTTCTGCATAGTAGATAACGACAAATCAAGCAGATGATTATTACAGTCTTCAATTGTTTTTACAAGTCCATTTTTCAGTAACTTCTCGTAGTTAATCGTGTTATGCCCAAAAAGTGAAGAAATATTTCTATTAGTAACAGACCCCGCTCGCAATTCAGCTGCAGTCATAAATTGAGGGAATACCTTACCGAGACCGTTCGATCCCATAGGCAAAACACCTAGTAGTAAATCTTCACCAAAAATCTTAGCAGTATGCGTAAATTCTGAGTTCTTCTCATCAACCATCGCAGTAAGCATAGTGTCAATCGCCACAGAACTCCTAATTAGAATAGATTGATCTTCCATATTTCCACTAAGACCATACTTTTGTGGATCAACTTCTAGTACATTTGCGAACATATCTTGAGTAAACCATTCTGAAGCTCTATTACCTTGTGCGCGTTCAATTAAATCATTATACAGGTTTTTAATACGAGAACTTAACATGATATTCTCCAATCGCTTGTACAACATTTACTGTTTTTTACAGCAAAACTGCGTACTAATTTTAGACCACAACTTTGAATATCCTGCATATTCATAACCCTCCATTTTTACTCCAACTTACTCATTACTAGTTCACCACTCAACTGCACAGATTAACGATATAGCCAAATTGCACTAAATAGCAGCGGAAGCGCAGGGATTTGAACCCTGGGAGGTTTCCCTCGACGGTTTTCAAGACCGTTCCATTCGACCGCTCTGGCACACTTCCAATAAGTTATACAACCTACTAGGTTACAGTATATCACAACTTCTCAATAAAATCAACTATATTTAGTAACAATTACACTACTTTCTGCATTCCGAACAGTTTTTGCCCAACCAGTCTCTTTTTTTATCAGGTTATATAGCGCTTTACATGCAATTGGATAAATTAAGAAGTTATAGAAGAAATATAAACAACCCCAAAAGTAGGCATCAAATACATAAGTTGTTTCGTCTGTGTTGAAGTGATAATAGAGTCCAAATACACCAAATTCAAGCATTCCAATAAGTAGTATAGTTAGGAACTGAACTGCATTCCTTTCTGATTCTAATCCAGCAAGTACTTGCAACATATCAAGCTCAAAAAATTCATAAAGGAGCGCAATTGGATAAATAATTGTTGCACATACTTGAAGCCACGGCTGCACCATAAAATACAGAATTTCAATAAGACCTGGCCTCCAAATTTTCGCTGACTTAACTAGTTCTGGAACATATTTAATGCACTGCATAGTTCCTTGTGCCCATCTAGCTCTCTGATGAATAAAGCGACTTGGAGAATAAAGAGCTTCCTGATCAACCCATGCTGAAAATGTATACCCGTTGACCCAACCAGCTAAAAGTAGATGCAAACCAAGTTCAAAATCTTCTAAAAGCGAACCCTTCCAAGGACCTTTTTCATCAACAATTGATTCTAATGCAGATGCTCTAGTCAACTGCCCGTTCCCGCCTATTGAAGTAGTTCCAACATACTTCCTACTAATCTGCATCGCCGATATCGACTCGCGAAATTCAATGTCCTGCATTCGAACCAACAACTTCATAGTTCTCTTGGTGAAGTATTTTGAAGCTGCTGGAGTACCTTTTTCTGGAGGTTCATCATTTCTGTTCGACATGCGTACTTCCACTTGTACAGCGCCAATTTCTGGATTGCCAAATAACCTTGAATTAGCACAGATTGCTGTAAAATTCTTGGAGGGAAGTCCATCAGCATCAACCACTGCAACCACTGCCTTATTGAAATCCACATTCCTAGAAATCATGGACTCCTTTACCTTAAACCACGCGTCATTTAGTGCATGCGCTTTTCCAGTTCGTGCATTAGGCAGCTTTCTATATACAACGTTTATGCGACTACTTGCATTTTTAGCAAAATTTTCAACAATTGAAGCAGTAGAGTCATCAGAATCATCATCAATTACCCACATATACGCATACGGAAAATTTGAGTACAAGTATTGAAGTGTCTTACCAATAACTGCTTCTTCATCTCTACAAGGAATTAGGAAATGCCACTCAAAGTCACTAGGATTACCTGAAACATCATCTTTACGAAATGAAAATGAAATCAGCAAGATTGTCACATAAGAAAGAAAAATTGCAAACATAATACTAGCAATATCAACGCATATTGGTCCAACTAAATCTAATAAATTGTGCATTTTTATTATCCTTTATGTTTTACCTTCTAAAATAAACTTATTCATTTGATCAATTAGAATCCCTCCAACCTCTTGAACACCTGCTCTATCAAAATGCACATTATCACCTTGTATAATATTCTTCCCCTCTTGACTTACTGGCAAACATTTATCACTACTTTCAAGTTGCTTTTCAGTACATAATATTGATGCAACATCTAAAAGCAGCCAATTTTGATGTCCTTGAACATAAGTACTTAATATTTTATTATAACATGTTGCATAATCTGGATATTGGTGAACTTCATTTTGCGGTCGTACATTTGAAAATGCAACTTTTACGTTTTCTTGGGTAGCAACTTCATTTATGTAATCCAAAACACCATTATAACTATCTACATATTGTTGATCACATGGCGTATAATACGTGTTTCCATCAAAACTCAAATCATTGGCAGAAAAATCATCATCAACCATAATAATATCATGCTTAGCCCCATCACTAAATGCATCCTTAAAGCGTGTTTGCCATTTTTGACAGGATGCATTTTTAGTAAAATCCCATACATAGTGAGCAGTTGAACGGACCTTGGATGGTGACAAGAGAGAGCAACCTGCGGAAGCTGCATCAACATATTGTATATTAGAACCGTAGCTCTTATTATACGCATCAAACATATCTCCGTACTGACCTGCAATTGAATCTCCTAGTGTAATTACATTAAAATTGGCAACTGGATCTGGCTTTGTATGCTCAACAATTTTGTTTTTGCTAGTTCCTTCACTAACCTTAGTAGACTCTTCCTTCGCTAAAAAATCAATTCTTGCTGTCTCTAAGTACGGCATCCAAAGAGAAACTGCAATTGCAAGTCCTAGAAATGATGCAACAACTGGAATCACTCGCTCACTATTAAATTTCCGCACTCTGAAACGATAAGTTACTGCATGAAACATCAAGGCAGAAAATAGAGATGACAAAACTAGTGTTGTCGCAAAAAACGTTATAGCATCAACTTCTGGAGTTAAATCCTTAATAATCGTGGCAATAAATAAATGGAACACATAAATCTCATAACTGTATGCACCTAATGCAGTTGGAAAACTATGCGCGAAAAACTTGACAAATGGATTCTCTTGGTGAGAAAGAGATAGAACAAGAACTGTCAAAATAACAGAAATAATGACAAAACCGCCATTATAAAGCCTAGCATCTTGATAGTTGCTAAAAGAGAACATCATAAATACCCAAAGCATGAAACATGCCAAAGTCGTGAGTGCAAGTAGCAATTTCTTGATGGGTAATTTAAGCCTAGAAAAATACCCAACTACTTTTGACGGACTTCTGTGTTGCCATAAAACTATACATGCTGCAAAACAACCTAAAAGATACTCATGTAGTCTTGCATCAGTTCCCATATAAATGCGTCTCCATGTAAGTCCATCTGCCCAAAGTAGTGGCATAACTAGCGTCGAGATAACCCAAATAACTCCAATGCATATTGCCATGCGGCCAAATGTGTACTTCAAATTGCCTTTTCTTGAAATTTTGAACACAATCCAGATCAGAAACGGTGCTAAAAAGAAGAATTGCTCAGTAACCGATAGACTCCACATCTGTCCAAACGGGTTGATGTGACCCATTTGGGCCCAATATTCTTCAGAAACATCTGATATTGAAAACCAGTTTGCAACTTGAAAAAGTGCAGCAATTCCATAGTGTTCAGTATTTGCAAGCCCATTGGTATCGCCCTTGTAGTAGGAATAAACCTGAACGAGTGCGAATAAAATGAATAATGCAGGCATAATATTTCTAAAACGCCTTGAAAAATACCGCTTAAGTTGTGGACCATTTGTTTTTATCAGCGAGTTGACAAGCGAGAACGTTATTAGGTAACCAGTTAAGACATAAAATGCATCAGGACCAAAAGTTGGATGGAAGTCTGGAATTGTATGATGTAAAATAACAAGTGTATACGCAATAAACCGAAGTCCACTAAGTGCAGGAAAATAAAACCGCTTCGAATGTATCGATAATTCAGTTTCTAGTAATCCTTGCGAACCAATATAGAACTTCCTATTACTCATGCACTCCCTGCTATATCACCTATCGGCAAGCATCCAAGCATGCGCCTTAAATCCCAGACACCACACAATACGACCGAGTGGCTTAAACTTAAGTACTCCACAATCTCCAAGCTCTGAACCATTCCAGTTACAATTTAATACTAATGCGTTTATACAGCACAGACTAATGCATCATATCCTTCATACTGACCTTGCACAGTTCCACTACCGTAACTGCATTGGAACACTATTCTCACGTCCGAAACTCCAAATGAACCTTTAGCTGGTTTATGCGCCTTATTCGATATCTGTGGAGGAACTATCCCCTGAAAATAAACATTCTTAACACCCGCATATGCAAATGCACTAACCCCTAAAAATGCAACCGAACTTGGAAGTATAACTTCTGCAATATTGGTGTAGGCAAATGCTTCATACTGTATCAAAAGCAGACCCTGATTAAGACTAACGCGCTGAAGACCAGATGCTGCAAATGCAGACGGACCAATTAATAACACAGAATTTGGAAGTGTAACCGAGACCATTGGTACATATGCAAATGCACGGTCATTGATTGTATGCAGAATAGAACCGTTTTGAAATTCAACATCTTGAAGTCCAGAGGCTGCAAATGCTGCTTCGTCAATTGATGAAACACTTCTAGGAATCATGAAATGCGTCAAGTTTGTGTCATATGCAAATGCATATCTTGGTATATACATCAAATCAGAATTACCGGCAAATGTAAAACTTTCTAATCCAGTTGATGCAAATGCATACTCTCCAATATCTGTAACCCTACTTGGCAAATGGAAATTCTTAAGAGCACTTGAATAAATGAATGCTTTCTTCTCAATTTTTGCCAACTTAGAGGTAGAACCAATATTCAAATCTTGCAAATTCTTAGTTCCTGCAAATACGCCCTCAGGCAAAATAGTAACCAAGTCTGGCAAATTCATATTCCTAACTCCAGCTAAATACGCAAATGCATACTTACCAATAGTTGCAAGCCTAGAAACACCACGGAAGTTTATGTTTTCTGCAGAAACTCCGAGAAATGCTTCTTCTCCAATTGTTTGTACTGATTGTGGAATCGTAATTGTACTAAACTTCTGGTAAATTGCAGCCCTATAGCCAATTGCAGTTACTGGGTAATCCTGATAATTAGTGGTAATGGAATCCAGAATATTAACTTCTCCACCTTTTCCAACAATTTTGGTAACTTCAGCAGTATGTGTATTTTCGTGAATTTGGTAAGTAATGCCGTCGATCGTAACCTTCCCATTATCGTCCAATTCATAACCATATATAGGAAAATGACGAACATCTGGTACACTTGCACTACCATTTGCATCTTCAGAACCTTCAGCAATGCTATTTGGAGCAGTTGTTACATCAGGTTCAGCATTTGGAACCTCTGCATTTTCTACACCTGATTCACTAGCCGAATCAAGTACAGCCAAGTCTTGAGGAACGTCATCAGTTATACCTGGCTGGAAACCATCTTCAAGTTCAGTCAGAACTTCATCATCAACTAGAGAAGTTACCCCCCCCCCAACGGTTTCATTTGCATATGCTGCGCGCGGACCTACGACAACACCAAGTAATCCAAAACCAAAAACAACTGCAAATACAACTGCGTGTCGCACAACCTTATTTAAATTCTTCACAACAACCACCCCAATTCTTCTCCATAATATCCAATACTACCATTACATTATAGTATAAGTATCTTCCGTCTGTCAAGTAGAATCTGCAAGTCTCATCAAACTCTAAGCATTTCTAAATTGTAACTTATCTACCAATACATTACTAATTCTCAAGGAACTGTGACCATCACCATATGGATTCTGCTTATGCCTCATGGACTCATAACTTTTTTCATCATCTAGCAGGTTAGTAATCGCATTAAATACCGCTTTCTCTTCAACTCCAACTAATTTCGCTGCACCTAAAGAAACTATCTCTGTACGCTCAGTAGTATCTCTAGTAATCAACGCTGGAACATTTAAGCTCGGAGCCTCTTCTTGAACTCCGCCAGAATCCGTTACTATTAGATATGAAGATGCCATCAAGTTGCTAAAATCCTGATAATCCAACGGTTCAATCAGTTTGATATTACTCAAGTTCTCAAAATAGCTCTTACTTGCCTCACGAACCACTGGATTCGGGTGCATTGGGAATATAATTTCAATATTACTACCGTACTCATGAGCAATCTGAGCAACTGCCTTAAACACTCCATTTTCATGCCTGCTGAAGTTCTCGCGCCTATGCTGTGTTAAAAGAATTTGCTTCTTTGAACTGGTTAAATTCTGAACATTTTTTGCGTTGAACCGCTCATCGCCCAAAATAAGGCGCAAAGCATCAATTGAAGTATTACCGACCACAAATATATTGTCCTCTTCAATTCCTTCTTTTAGTAGATTTTTCTTACTAACTTCAGTTGGAGCGAAGTGGTATTTTGCAATCTGCGCAATATACACACGGTTCAACTCCTCAGGAAATGGCGACAACTTGTTATAACTTCTAAGCCCTGCTTCGACATGTGCAACTTCAATCTGGTTGTAAAATGCGGCAAGTGCAAATGCAAATGCAGAAGCAGTATCTCCCTGAACAATCACCAAATCTGGTTGAGTGCGTTCAATCACAACTTCTGCATCTTTTAGGACGTTGGAAACAACCTGTGGAAGAGTTTTTGCAACTTCTAGTGTGTTAAACACCATATCTGCTTGAACTGAAAACAAATCCAGCATAGTATTAACCAAATTAGTGTGTTGACCAGTACTGACCACTTCAACATCAAAGCCCTGAATTTTTTTGAGCTGCAAGATAACAGGTGCCAACTTTATAGCTTCGGGCCTAGTTCCCAAAACAACAAGAATCTTCTTCAATCCAACCTCCATTTTTTTAGACACTACTAGTATACCACACCCCTATGACATTTTCAAATCCGCTGCATCCGCACCCAAACCACAACAACTTCCATTTATCATCAACTCCTCTTAAATACAAGTCTTCTTTTATTCAGGGGAGGTACATGCAAAAGCTTCTTCTTGAGCAAATCCAGGTGGTTTTATAACCTAGACCTTCATTAAGGCTATTTATAAGCACGTGGTTTGATTTAAGGTGCTTATGTGTGTTATATACACATG
>JAIRWY010000010.1 GCA_031268675.1 Candidatus Ancillula glyptotermitis
CAAGTAAATAAGGACACCAGATGTCAAAACTTGGAAAATACAAACATCTGATGTATATTGTGTGTATGACCAAGTACACGCACCTCAGTATAGCAGAAAGAAGAAGACTAAGCAAGTTATCGCAAAAAAACTATTTGGTTATAACAACTACAAGTCAAATGGGCAAAAGTACAAGCATAAAAGACAAGAATAAGCATAAATGCGCAATGGAACAGCCACAAGTTAGGCAGGAATAAGCACTATGAACTAACTTAAGCAACTTTGTATAAAGACGTACTTTGCTAATCCAGAATAAGCGTAAATCAAGAGGTAGTAATGAACAAGTAGGTGTAAAAAAATGTTAAATAGATAATGGATGTTGTGGGGGAGGGTGATGATGGATGGAAGTTGTTGTAGTTTGGGTGCGTACGCGTAGGGATTTGAAAATGTCATAGGAGTGGTGTATAATACACAAGAAGATTGTGCGCCCAAAAAAAACGATGTAGACTTATCTTCTTCTATGTCGTTCCTGCAAGCTCATGACTGAAAAATCCTCTGTTTTTGTCGCCAAAAGTGCCTCTGCAGTAGCAGCAAAGTGTTGAATTGTGGTAATTACTGGAATATCCGCTGCAATAGCAGCCGCACGGATTTCATATCCATCACTTCTCGCACTCTGCCCAGATGGAGTGTTGATAATTAACTTGACCTCGTTCTTGTTGATCAAGTCAACAGCAGTTGGAGCACCTTCAATAACACCACCGTATTTACCACTGATCTTTGAACACACAATTGAGGAGATTCCGTTTCTATCCAAGATGTTCTTTGTGCCAGTAGTTGCATAAATCGTAAACCCAATGCTTTCAAGTTTGCGAGCCATCATAGTTAGTAATTTCTTGTCCTTGTCAGCAATAGAAAGAAAAACACCACCATTTGTATCATTCGGACGACCTAGAACTGCCTCTTGTGCTTTTGCAAACGCACGCGGAAAATCCTTGTCAAACCCCATAACCTCACCAGTTGAGCGCATTTCTGGACCTAGTAAACTATCCACAACTTGCCCCTGTTTAGTCTTGAACCGCTTAAATGGCAAGACCGCTTCTTTTACAGCAATTGCAGTTCCAGGCTCAATATCAGTACTATCTCCTTTTAATTTCAAGTATCCCTTTTGGCGAAGTTGTTTAATAGAATCACCAAGCATAACTCTAACTGCTGCTTTTGCAAGTGAAACTCCTGTGGCTTTTGAAACAAATGGAATAGTTCTTGAAGCTCTTGGATTTGCCTCAATTACATACAACAACCCGTCAAATAACGCAAACTGCACATTTATAAGCCCTTGTACACCAACTCCTTTAGCAATTTGAAGTGTAGCTTCACGAATCATTATCAACTGCTCTTGTGAAAGCGTAACTGGCGGAAGCACGCATGCAGAATCGCCTGAATGAATTCCAGCCTCCTCAATGTGCTCCATAACACCACCTAAATAGATTTCTTCACCATCAAAAATTGCATCAACATCAATCTCCATAGCATCATCTAGGAATTTATCAATCAACAACGGGCTTGGTAACTGTGCTCGGTCCTGTGCCATAATTTGCGCACTTTCCAATGCTTTAGCCACATATACACCCAGTTGCTCATGGTTGTAGACAATCTCCATACCACGCCCACCTAATACATATGATGGACGTACAAGCACTGGAAAACCAATTCTTTGGGCGACCTCAAAAGCCTCTTCATATGTCTTAGCAGCTGCAAAATCAGGTGCTAATAATCCTGCTTTTTTCAAGAGTTGACCAAATACTTCACGATTTTCTGCAGCATCAATAGCCTCAGGAGAAGTTCCAATAATTGGCACACCAGCATCTTTTAGACGAGCCGCAAGTGAAAGTGGTGCCTGCCCACCTAATTGGACAATCATGCCACGCACAGGACCTGCTTTTAATTCTGCTTCGTATATCTCCATAACATCTTCAAAAGTTAGCGGTTCAAAATACAGGCGGTCTGATGTGTCATAATCTGTTGAAACTGTTTCTGGGTTGCAGTTTACCATAATCGTTTCAAAATCTTCTTGTAGTTCTAGCGCTGCATGAACACATGAATAGTCAAACTCTATGCCCTGACCAATTCTGTTTGGACCTGAGCCTAAGATTATAATGGCCTCTCGTGAGCGCGAATGTAGTTCAGTTTCAAAGTCATAGGAAGAGTAGTAATATGGTGTATTAGCTTCAAATTCTGCCGCACAAGTATCAACTGCCTTAAATACTGGACGAATACCGATTTTTTGTCGAATTCGGCGAATTTTATTTTCTCCATCTACACCTTCTAGTCGAAGTAGCTTTGCAATCTGTTTATCTGAGAACCCATTTTGTTTCACCAACTTCAGTAAACCCCTTGCTTTCTCAGGATGCCTCAAAATTATACGAGAAGATTTTTCAATCTTGTGCGCCAAGTAGTTAATACGATAAATTTGCTCTAAAAACCAAGGGTCAATTCCAGTTGCTGCATTTACACGTTCAATTGCACTAATCTGGGAGTTTTCGCTACTACTATTACTAAGTAGCGCATCTAGTAAAACTTGAATCTTCAACAATCTATCTGCAGTTGGACGACGAATCTGGTTTTCCAGTTCTTCAATATTGACGGTATATTTATCATCCCAAGAAAATTCGGTTTTACCATTATCTAGTGAACGCATGGCTTTTTGAAGTGCTTCTGTGAAATTACGCCCAATTGCCATAACTTCACCAACTGATTTCATAGTAGTAGTCAAAGTATCATCAGCAGCTGGAAATTTTTCAAATGCAAATCGTGGTATTTTAACAACTACATAATCAAGTGTAGGTTCAAAAGATGCTGGTGTTTTTAGTGTAATGTCGTTCTTAATCTGATCTAAAGTGTAACCAATGGCTAGTTTAGTGGCTATTTTGGCAATTGGAAAACCAGTTGCTTTTGATGCAAGTGCAGAAGACCTAGAAACACGCGGATTCATCTCAATAACTATTATGCGTCCAGTATCTGGATTTACCGCAAACTGTATATTACAACCACCTGTATCAACACCAACTTTTCTAATTATGTTGATTGATATATCTCTCAGCCGTTGAAATTCACGATCCGTTAAAGTCATTGCAGGTGCAACAGTGATTGAATCACCAGTATGTACACCAACTGGGTCAAAATTCTCAATTGAACATACAACTACAACATTATCTGCACTATCACGCATCATTTCAAGTTCATATTCTTTCCAACCTATTAAACTTTCCTCAAGTAGAATTTCAGTGGTCGGAGAATACTGCAGTCCAAGTCCAACAATTCTCTCAAGATCATCTTCGTTATATGCAATTCCTGATCCAAGACCACCCATTGTAAAACTAGGACGAACTACAACTGGATAGCCACCAAGATCGCTGATTCCAGCCTTGCATTCATCTAGCGAGTGTGCAATTAGGCTCTTAGCGGATTCTGCACCAGATATTGCAACAACCTTTTTAAACTCTTCGCGATTTTCACCTCGTTTAATTGCGTCCAAGTCTGCACCAATAAGCTTTACACCATACCGCTCAAAAATACCTTTTTCTCCTAATTCGGTCGCCAAATTCAATGCAGTCTGTCCGCCCAATGTCGCTAAAAGTGCATCTGGTCGCTCTTTGGCAATAATCTTCTCCAAGATAGGAACAGTCAATGGTTCAATGTATGTTGCATCAGCAAAATCAGGGTCTGTCATAATAGTTGCTGGATTAGAATTCACCAAAATAACGCGAATTCCCTCATCTTTTAGCACTCTACATGCACTAGTACCAGAATAATCAAACTCACATGCTTGTCCAATTACAATAGGCCCAGATCCAATTACAAGTACTGTTTCAATTTGTTTATTCATACAGCCACGCCCACTTTTCTCTAATTCTTTTCTCTTCAGCATCTTCATCGCCTTTGATATTTTCACTATAACTGGAATCTTCATCATCTTCGGCATATACTGGTAAATCCTTGTTGTTTTCAGTACTACTACTGTTTATATCTTCATCCAGTATATCTTTAATCAAGTTACCAGATTTTTTCTGCTGATGATAATCCCACAAAATATCAACGAAGATGTCAAACAGATACTGTGCATCATGCGGACCAGCAGCTGCTTCTGGGTGATACTGAACAGAAAATGCTGGTATATCTAAACATTCAATACCCTCTACGACATTGTCATTGAGGCCGATGTGGCTTACTCTAGCGCGTCCAAATATACCGTCCTTGTATGGTGTCTGAACCTCAGGAGGTGCTGTGTAAAACCCAAATTGATCTTTTTCACCAAGTGGCATATCTACTGCAAAACCGTGGTTGTGTGCAGTAATTTCATTGCGTTTTGTCCTCAAATTTTTAACTGGCTGGTTGATACCTCTATGTCCGAAAGGCAATTTGTAGGTTTCAAACCCTAATGCACGACCAAGCATCTGATTGCCCATGCATATTCCGAAAAATGGTATATTTCTGATCAAAACTTCCCTTAGCAATGCGACTTCATCAGTTGCACTATCTGGATCGCCTGGCCCATTTGAGAAAAATACACCATCTGGATCCAATTCCAACACCTGTTCAATTGTTGAACTAGCAGGAAGGATATGGACTTCAACACCTCGCTCAACAAGTAATTTTGGAGTCATTGCCTTAATTCCAAGATCAATTGCGACAACTCTAGGCTGAACTTGTTCTTGTGCATTATTTGGAACAACAACCTTATGCTTTTTGGTTGTAACATTCTGGACTAAATGCGCACCATTCATACTGGGAGTTTCAAGCACTTTGAGTAGTAATTCTTCAGGACATTCAAACTGATCTCCAACTGCATGTGTTTTTAGCAACTTCTTTAAACCAGTTTTTTTCAATATTCCTCCTGAAAAAATTCCAGCTTTCATAACTCCAACAGTTCTAAGGTGACGAGTTAGCGCGCGTGTATCAAGTCCAGAGATCCCTACAACTTTCATACGCCTTAATCGAGCTAAAAGTGATTCATCCGCGCGATATGAGGAACCTATACGAGATAGTTCGCGAACAACATATCCACTGACCCAAATTCTGTCTGATTCATCATCTTCAGAATTTACACCTGTATTTCCTATATGCACTGCAGTTTGAATCAAGATCTGACCAGCATAAGAAGGATCAGTAATCGTTTCCTGATACCCCGTCATTGCAGTTGCAAAAACGAGTTCTCCAGTCACAGCGCCACTAACACCAAAAGAAGCACCAACAAATGCGTTACCATCTTCTAAAATCAGAAGTGCAGGTTCAGTATCTCGTATAAAACTCACATCTACATTATATCACAACTAGTTGAAATAATTCTGCTTTTCTATTGTCATAAAATAATTCCATACCACCAACCAATTACGAAGTGCAGCATTTACTACAACATTCAAGTTTTGGCATCTGATGTTTTTTCTGTATCCTTGTCTTCTCCATAATTTTCTCAGTTCAGTATTTTGCCATTTGGTTGTTGTAGTTTAGGTGTGGATGTGGTAATCCTAACTAGAAGTGCCCAAAGACTTGATTACTCATGCTTATCAGGCGTATAATAAGATTATCCTACTAGAAACTTTAATTGATTTAATTCGCTATTACTGTGAGTTTCAGTTAGGCGCTCAGAATATTTTGGCAAAACATAGGAATTAATTCTTGAAATTAAATCAATTGGATGCTTGACATTTTCTTGAACTACACCAGCATTCATTTTGTATGTTTTATTCACAGATTCAGATTTTTCAAGTGCACGAATAATATCATCCTTAATACTACATTCTATTAGGGGCATACTATGCAAAGTCTCAAGCGAAAGTGTCATACCACCATCTCTAACTCTCCACCACCAATACATTACTGAACTATTGATAACAATGTAAGCTAATTCTCTGTCTTTTTTTGTATTAAAGTACACAGTCTTAATTGAAGAACGTTTTACAGGTTGTTTCAATGCCGAAATATAGTATCGCGGAGATGCTGGAATGTACAGTGGATATTGTGTTTTTTTGCCTGATATAATTGAAGTTAAAGTTTTCTTATTTTTCAGATCTTGAAAGACAGATTCAAATATCCTATTTACTTTTGGAAAATAATCTGCTGTTAATTCTATATTTGACAAGAAACTATCTAAATTGTTCAATAAATCCTTGCGCTCTTTTGTTTGCCACCGCAACAGTGAAGTTATTTGGTGTTTTCCATATTCTGGTAGTGCTATTGTTATTGCCGAGCGAATACTGTTAGCTTTATTTGAGTTCTTACTACCAAATTTTACTCCATGGAAAATATTATCTGGTACATTATCAAAGTTATATATTGTCAAATTAGAAAATTTTTCAATCAGTAATTTTCTTAAAGAGTAGAATTTACTAGCATTTGTAAAGGATTGTGGAGTAATGCTGATAAAACATTTACTAGTTTTAATGATATTTTCAAGAAAATACGCGTACAAATCTGCACACTTTGCTGTCTCAAATTTTACATCTTCGCTTGTCGCCAAATATGGAGGGTTGACAATTACAAAATCGTGTTCAGGAATTAAGTCCAGATTTCCATTTTCAAAAAGTGTGAGCCGTCTATTATCAGATACTGATAAAAAGTCAAATTTAACAAAATTAGTTTCTATTGAATGAAATAACAATTTGTCGCTCTTTTGAAAAGATAAGGTAAATAAAACACGCGCAATAAACAACGCAAGTTCATCCATATCTGCTAATATAAGATTTTTGGTTAAAAATTCCTCTTTATTTTTTTGGCGATTAACAAGATGCCAAGAAAGGTTTCCTATACCAGAACAAGGATCCAGCCATTTTCCATTTGGAAATTTTTTTGAATAAGAAGCCATAAGTTCAGCCACATCATCTGGAGTGAAAAATTGCCCCTTATCTTTCCTATCTGTAGAATTAAAATAAGCTAAACTAAATTCATACAGAACTCCAATTTCACCAATAGTAAGTCCATCTATTAAATCTTCCTTTTGAGGCTCTATACTATTAAAATTTTCATGTTCTAGTATATATTGCATGCATTTTTTCTTTGAAATTGCACTTGCAAGTATTATCATCCAAGTCTTTTTAATGCCATTTTCATCCAGAAGTTTAATAATTTTTTTTGAATCAAAATCAAGAATACCTGCCATTATAATTCTCCTTTGTAGTAATTCTTAACATCATTAACATCAAGTCCATCAAAAAACATTTTTGCTGTAATAGTTGGATTTAGCTGCCGAACGGAATCCATATTAAATATAGTTTTTCCCGATTTAATATTCACATTCTCTGCTCGAATAAAAAATAAATTGTTAATTTTATATCGTGAAATTCCTAGTCCACCACGAGGTTGTGAAGTGGTTAATGAGGATGATGGAATGGAAACTACATTGTTTTGTATAGTTCCATCATTTTCTTCAATGTGGCGCACTAATCTATTAGGAGTCCAAACATCATATGAATTTCGCCATGCAGTTCGTATTTCGCCTTGTAGTCTCGCCCACTGACTAATTTGATTGGCAGGAATCATAACTAAATAGCCGTTAATATCCTCTGTACAAATAACATCAGCAAATTTCTTAGCATTGTAATTGTTAGAGATAGCGGTTTTTATATTTTCTGGGCTAAAATTGTTCTCATTATGCCCCATATTTTCAAATACATTATATCCAATATGTTCACTAAGCATATTTACAAACTGTGGATAATTTTGTTTAAACTCTTCAGTAATTAAAAGTTTACCATCTTCGCCATATTTTGGTAAATCAGGTTCAGATGACTTTGCTCCTGCCTCTTTGAATTCAATTGTAAATACATTATAATCAACTACTGAAATTAATGCACTATCAACACCATTACATCCACCAGCCTGAATTAAAACACGAGATTGTTCTTCATTGCTGTAGATATATCTTGGAAACATATTATAAGTTTCTAGAAGTTCAACTATTTCTGCCTGTAAATATGCATGATTATTTCTATAATCTGTAAAAACTTGTAAATTCAGCATATTCGCTAAAGTTTGCGCAAAACTACATTCGCTAAATACTGCAGACTGAATATTACTATTGTTATTTAATGCACGTAGAATTTCATTGAAAAGTGCTGGACAAATTCGTTGCAGATTAAATTCTTGTGGTATCTCCTTGTTGGCTTTATAAAAATGCCAAATGCGGTTACGCTGACTCTTATTTAGCACAACTTGCTGTAAAGAGAGCGAATAGAACTCTCGCATCAATTCTTTTTGACTTCTAGTTAGGATTACCATACCTGTGCATTATATCACAATTGTGGTATAATATAGAGGTGTTACCTTATTTGTTAGTCAACATCTTGGGTATTGCTGTTTTTGTTGGCATTGGTATCTTGTTTTCGCGTGACAGAAAGGCAATAGATTTCAGGGGTGTTGTTGTTTGCTTGTGCCTAAATTTTATACTTGCTGCTTTTTTCTTGCTCTCTCCAATTGGGCGATTGGTTGTAAAAGGCATTGCAGATGCATTTGCCTGGATTGTATCACAAAGTTACTCAGGAATTGGATTTGTACTTGGAGATTTAGTGCCAAAAACTATGGGTGGATCTAATATCAACTCCGATCATCCAATGATGTTCATAACAACTGCACTACTTCCAATGTTGTTGATTATCCCGCTCTTTGATATTCTTACATATTTTCGTGTACTACCGTGCATAATTAATGTACTAGGAAAAGGAATTGCGTTTTTGACCAAAAAGCCCAAATTTGAGAGTTTCTTCTCGCTCCAAATGATGCTCATGGGATCAACAGAGGCAATTTATGTCTCGCGGTTTCAGCTGTCCAAAATGAGTCCAGTTCGCAACTTGACAATTTCAATGATGGCCATGAGTTCGGTTACTGCTGCAATTATTGGTTCATATATTCAGCTAGTCCCTGCGGAGTTCGTAATTTCTGCAATTCCTATAAATGCTATAAATGCAATACTAGTTGCTAATTTATTAAATCCAGTGAAGGTTTCAGAGGATGAAGATAAGATTACTACTTCAATTTCACAAGAAAAGCAAGAAAAAGAAAAGCGACCACTATTTATGACATTTCTTGGTGAGTCTATTTTGGGCGCAGGAAAGATGGTGCTGATTGTTGCAGCTATGGTAATAACATATGTCGCACTTGCAAATTTTGTAGATGCATTATTACAGTTGACACAAATTCCATATCTTAAACTTGAAAATATTTTGGGAGTAGTACTCTTTCCATTTGCCTGGTTACTTGGTTTTGATCCTGCACAAGCATTTGAACTTGCAAGTTATATGGGAACTAAGTTAGTAATGAATGAGTTTGTGGTTATGGGACAAGTTTCTGGTGAAATTGCATCCTTTTCGCGTCATTTTACTGGTGTTTTAACAGTTTTCTTGACATCATTTGCTAATCTTTCTACACTTGGAATGATTCTGGGGTCTTTTGGAAGCTTTTCTAGCAAAAAAATAAACAACATATTATCAAAACAAACTCCAAGGATACTACTTTCTGGTTTATTAGTTTCATTACTTTCTGCTGCAATTACGGGGGTTTTCATATGGTAGTACATCTAAAGTTATTGATTCTAGCACAATTCGAGCCAGAATTTAAATACTATCGAGCAGAGTACTTTTTGGATAAGAACGGAAGTCTGCGTTCAGATACTGAGGTGTTTCATTTACCAGCACTGACTTCGCCTTTATTTGTTCGCGCAGATGGAATAGCTGGTACAACTACTGGCATGTGTAAGGCAAATGCTGCATTAACTCTTGCTGTTATACTTTCTGATTGTAGATTTTATACAACAGAAAAAGCATCACCGTATATATTTTCAACTGGGTGTGCAGGAGGTCCAGTTGAGCGTACAACTCTAGGTGATGTGGTTGTTTCAACAAAGGTTGTAGACTTTGATATGGGGCACCACTTGGAGTCTGATGATTTGCACCTTGATGAATATGGAACACCTGATGAGCCAGTTTTTAAAGAATTTCCAAGTTTCAACCACATGGCTTATTTTGAACTAAATCAAGAACTTGTTAAAAGAGTTTTAAATGCATCAAAAAGAGTTAAACTTGAGGATAATCAAGCAGCACAACTTGTGCGCAGTGAATATAATGACTTGAAAATTCCAACAGTTCATAAGGGAATTTCTATACAAAGCGACAATTTTTGGCACGGTTACGGAATGCGAAAGCGCGCTGAATATGTCATCAACTTGCATCTTCGACGTGTACAAGGTAGTAGAAATGAGGATGATGTTTATAAAACAACTCAATGTGAGGATGCTTCTATTGCACAGGTTGCGGTGAGATTTGGTGTTCTTGATAAATTGTTCTGCATTCGAGATGTTGTTAATTACGATGCTCCGCCCAAGCCTACAACTTCGCATGATCAACTGAAAATTTCTGCATATACAACTGCTGGGCAAATGGCACCTGCCTTCGATCTGGGGCATAAAAACAACTTCCTCGTAGGAAAAGTGCTCATTGAAGACTTGCTCAAAATATAAACAGTAGTTCTAAAAAACAATTCTAGTTCCGTGAAACTCCTTGGAGTTAATCATTTGGGAAAGTTGTACTAGATTTTTAGTAGTTATACCACCACCTGGTAGAATTGTGATTGAATCAGATGCATAATCAATTAGGCGGTTGAGAACATCGGCATTTTCCATAACTGTTTTGTGTGGACTACCACCGTGTGTCAATATACGCTTGAACCCCAGCTGAACTAGTGTGTCAACTGCTGTAAATGCCTGTTTTTGCCCAGACATAAGAACCTCGTCAAATGCCATGTGGAAAACTAAATCTGCTCGGTTATCATTTTGGACAACAAGATGCTCAAGAAACTCCACATCTAACTGCAAAGTTTGTGTCAACGCGCCCAAAACAACTGCCTCACTTTTCGCCTGAATTGCTATTTCCAATAGATTGCTCATCTGCGTTTTTTCCGCGGTATTATACACGAAATTCCCGCCTCGTGGGCGTACCATAGTTGCAGTTTCAACACCTAAAGGTGCGCAATAATCAACGCATTTCATAATAACTGATACATCTGGAGTTACTCCACCAACTTCCAAATTCTTGCACAATTCAATTCTACGAGCGCCGCACTCAACAGCTTTAGGAACTAGCTCAAAACCGTCTGCACAAAACTCTTTCAGAATATCTTTCATAACGCTATTATACCACATGCCTATGACATTTTCAAATCTGGTGGATTCTAATCTGAAGTAAGACACCTTGAGAAGTAGTATTTTATGCAGTAAATATTTAACTATAAACTCAGTGCCTGCGAAATCTCTTGGCGAAACGCGGAAATTTCCTTCCAATTTGGAAGTCGCAATTGAGTGATTACACCAAACGTAAACAGGTCGTCCAACTAAATCAGATTTTGTAATTCTAAAACTATCTTCAATTCTTGATAATCCATGATAAATATTGATAATTTCTGAGTTAGTTTTCTTTATTTCGCTCGTGGTA